>NZ_JACVTW010000040.1:0-28705 GCF_016624785.1 Kosakonia sp. S42
GCGGGGATTGACAAGGGGAGCGCGGCCGCTTCCCTTGTCCCGTTCACCGCACCGGTGATAAAAACGTTCCGCCCAACGCCTGGTGAACGGAACCCTTCCACCGAGGCGACCCCATTGCCGGATGGCGCTACGCTTATCCGGCCTACGCCGTTTCAGCGGCTAAAAACTCAAAGCGCAATGCGATACAGGTGCACGCTGGTATTCGGGTAATCGAGGCCATCCCCGATATACGCCCAGCCGAAACGCTCATAATAGTCGCGGAAAGCGGCGTAGAGGTGCAGCTGGTCAAAGCCCATCCCTTTCGCCTGATCCATAACATGGCGCTGTAACTGCCCGGCCAGCCCCTGGCCGCGCGCACTCTCTTTTACGTAGAGCGCTGCAAGCCATGGGTAAAGATCCTGGCGGCTGATCAAATCGCAGCGCCACAGCCCGACGGTGCCCAGCAGTTCATCGCCCTCTACCAGCACATAAGTCAGCGGCAGCTGCCCTGGCGTCTGGCTGTGCTCAATGATGCTGGCGAAAAACTCTCGCGACAGCGAGTCGCCAAACTCCTGCCACAACCAGTCGGTCACCTGCTCCGCATGCTGCGGTGCCTCATAAAGCGGCAGAATAGTCACATCAACTTCCCCTGAAAAATGGGTACCGACTCAAACAGATAGCCGTCAAAATCCGGTGCGTCTTCGTCCGACAGCTCCAGCAGGCTCTTTTTGACGTTTTCGAGATGCTGCCACATCGCCTGCCAGGCACCCATCACATCACGGCGGCGCAGCGCGGCCAGCAGGGTTTGCCGGTCGCCGAGCCACTTCAGGCGGTAGGCGCGGCTGGCAATATGCACGTTGAACTGCTGCCACAGCGGGCTGCTGTCCATGTGGTGCCAGATGCTCTCAACCGTTGCCAGCAGCATCTGGTTTTGCGACGCCCCCGCCAGCACCAGGTGGAACATCTTGCTGTTGTCCTGCGACGTGTCGTTGAGGGCGATGGCGCGCTGCTCCTGCTCGAGGATGCGCCGAAGATTGTCGATATCCGCCCGCGTCGCCATTTTGGCGGCAAAGGCGGCGATATTGCTCTCCAGCAGCTGGCGCGCCTGGAGGATCTCAAACGGGCCGACATCGCTGCTTAAAAAACGCTCCTCTTCGTTTTCATGAGCCTGAGGAATGCGCATCACATAGACCCCGGAGCCCTGACGGATATCCACCGTGCCCTGCAACTCCAGCATCAGCAGGGCTTCGCGCACGATGGTACGGCTGACGCCATACTTCTCGGCGATATTGCGCTCCGGCGGCAAGCGCGAACCAACGGGATAGTGACCCTCGATGATCTGCTCCCGCAGATCGTCGCCAATCTCCTGGTACTGTTTTTTCTCCGGCGGGACGACGGCCTTCTCCACGATATCACCTGCACTTATCAGTCGTTGCGCTATCTTACTTCATCATCAAGGGTCAGGGTCAACTGACGCTCATCCCTGAGCTGGCGAAACCAGCCAAGGGACTTTTTCGGCCTGCGGTCGCGGTTATGTTGCAGGTCAATCTCCACCAGCCCATAGCGGTTTTTGAAGGCGTTCATCGGCGAGACATTATCGGTAAACGCCCACAGCATGTAGCCCTGGCAATTTGACCCCGCTTCTTTCGCGCGCAGCGCCTGGTAGAGGTGCGCGGCGATAAAGTCGATGCGGTAATCATCCTCAATGGTGCCCTGCGCGTTGCGAAACTGCCCTTCGTTCTCAATGCCCATGCCGCTCTCCGCCACGAACCACGGAATATTGCCGTACTCATTTTTAAGGCGCATCGCCATATCAAAAACGATCTCCGGCAGGATCTCCCAGCCGCGCGAGGTGTTCATCTTGCGCCCCGGCAGCTCAAACGGCTCGTAATAGTAGGCCGGATGGAAAGGGGTTTCCGGGTGCCAGGCGCGGGATGGGGCTTTGACGCGGTGCGGATAGTAGAGGTTAATCCCCAGCTCATCGACGGTGTTATCGCGAATAATCGCCAGCTCCTCGTCGCTGCACTCCCACTTCACCCCATGTTTCTCCAGCAGCGCCAGCAGCTCCGCCGGGTAGTGACCTTTAACCATCGGGTCGAGAAACACCCGGTTGTAGAAGAGATCGTAGCGCTCGGCTGCCAGCAGATCGTGCGGCGCGCGCGAACGCGGGTAGGTCACTTCCGGGTTGAGAATGCAACCTACGCTGCCCTTGTACCCCTTCTCGCGAAACAGCTTCACCACTTTCGCGGTGGCGAGGTTTTTATGATGGTTCCACTGCATCCAGGTCGAGGTGTTCTGCTCATAGGGCCAGCGCAGCGCATCAAGGTAGACGCGGGTCTGCACCACAATCGGCTCATTAAAGGTAAACCAGCGCGTCACCTTCTGGTGATAACGCGCAAACACCTTTTCGACATAGAGCAGATAGAGTTCGACCACTTTTTTCGACGCCCAGCCGCCGTAGGTTTCCAGCAGATAACCGGGCAGTTCATAGTGTTCGAGGCAGATCATCGGCTCAATGCCGTGACGCGCCATCTCATCAAACAGCTCGTCGTAGTAAGCGGCGTAGCGCTCATCCACCACGCCATTTTCATAATCGGTGAGAAAACGCGACCAGTTGATGGAGGTGCGGTAGTGGGTTAAGCCCGCTTGCTTCATCAGCTGCACATCTTCGCGAAAGCGCTGGTAGAAGTTGGTCGCCACCGCCGGGCCGTAGCCCTGGTGCCAGACGTGACGATCGTTTTTGTACCAGAGATCGGGCCACGAATCCTGGCCCTCGCGTTTGTCTTTCCACCCTTCCGTTTGCCAGGCCGATGCGGCGGCACCGAGGATAAAGTCAGGCGGGATGGTGACGGTTTTGGTGCTCATAACGTCCTCACACTTTCGGCGTTGAAGAGGTGGCTTCCGCTTGCAGCTGCGCCTGCTCGGCGCGGCGTGAGGCAATCTTCACAAACGGCAGATAGATGATGATGGCGGTCAGGATGCAGATAAGCTGCGTGATCACCGCCCCCATCGATCCGGCGGTAGAGAGCCAGGCGTTGATCAGCGGCGGTGTGGTCCACGGCACCATCACCACCGCTTTACCGGCAAAGCCGCTGGCAGTAGCGAAGTAACCGATCGAGCCGGTTACCAGCGGCGTGATAATAAACGGGATCGCAAGGATCGGGTTGAGCATGATCGGCATACCGAAAATCACCGGCTCGTTGATGTTGAAGATCCCAGGGCCTATCGACAGCTTGGCGATCTCCTTCATCTCCTTGCGCTTAGTGGCGATCATCACCGCCACCAGCAGGCCGATGGTCAGTCCCGATCCGCCGATGCTCATATAGACATCCCAGAACGGCATGGTGATGATGTTCGGCACCTCTTTGCCCTGCTCAAAGGCGCTCATATTGACGGTGATCGCCCCCAGCAGCAGCGGTTCGCGGATCGGTTTGATCATCTGGTTGCCGTGGATGCCAATCACCCAGAAGAGCTGGGCGACAAACATCAGCAGCAAGATCCCCGGCAGGCTCTGCACCACCCGCTCCAGCGGCTGCTGCACCACCTGGTAAACCGCGTCATAGAGATACATGCCGGTCAGCTGGTGGAAAATAAAGCCGAAGGTGGCGATCGCGGTAGTGGTGATGATCGCCGGGATCAGCGCGGAGAATGAGGCGGAGACATTGGGCGGCACGGTGTCTGGCATCTTGATCTTCAGCCCTTCGCGCGTCTCCAGCCAGCAGTAGATCTCCACCGACAAAATGGCGATAAACATGCCGAGGAACAGGCTGCGGGTATCGGAGAACTGGCGCAGCAGCACATCTTTCACCACGTGCATCTGACCATCGACCAGCATTTCAACGGTGGTCGGCGTCACGCAGATAAAGCAGATCACCGCCAGCAGGCCGGGAAAGAGCGTGCGGATACCGTTGATACGCCCCAGCTCGATACCGATTAAGAACACCGCGCCGATATTGAGGAAGTTAAGCGTGGCGTAGTTGATGGCGCTGGTAATTGGTTTTAGCGCCGCCAGAAAGGAGAGCGACTGGAAGCTGGCGAGCCCGTTTTTCGGGTCCAGCACCATGTTGGAGATCAGCACAGAGAAGGCGCCGACAATGATCACCGGCATCAGGGTAATAAACGAGGCCTTGATGGCCATGATGTAGCGATAGCTGTTGAATTTCGTCGCGAAACTCCCCAGCGAATCGATGAGCTTTTCTTGTAGGGCCATGAGTTAACACCTCAGTAAAGGAGCTTTTTTATCGATGCAGGGATACCGCTGTCGTCCCATTTGGCATACCAAAAATAGCCACGCCCGGCGAAAAGTTCTGTGATGCGCCTCGCAACACCCAATCTGGTATTCCAAAATGCGGCATAGCGCGCATTTGGCATACCACCTTACGGATTGCAGGGATTTACGGGAAAAAGGAGGGGCGATCCCGCTGCGTGTAAGCGGGATCGTTAATCAGGTTCAGAACTGCTCGAGGCCGATCAGCTCTTCAATGGTCTGGCGACGGCGGATCAGGCGCGCCACGCCGTTATCAAACAGCACTTCCGGCAGCAGCGGGCGGCTGTTGTAGTTTGAGGACATCGACGCGCCATACGCGCCGGTATCATGCAGGACTAAATAGTCCCCCGCTTTCACCGCCGGCAGCAGGCGCGTTTCCACTTTGCCACCCTCTTGCTGGGTAAAGACATCGCCCGATTCGCACAGCGGACCGGCAACCACGGTGTCGATGCGCGCCGCGTCGCGCAGATCGCGCCCGTCGGCGGCCAGCGCCGTAATGTGGTGATAGCTGCCGTACATCGCCGGGCGCATCAGATCGTTAAACCCGGCGTCGATCAGCACAAAGTGGCGGCTACCCATGGTTTTCACGCTGCGCACCTGAGAGATCAGCACGCCCGACTCTGCCACCAGGAAGCGCCCCGGTTCGATCTCTAGTTTCACCGCATGGCCGAGATGCTGCGCGATTTTCTCCCGCGCGGCGTTCCACAGGCCGTAGTAGTGCGCGGTATCAACCGGCTCTTCGCCTTCGTGATAGGGGATCGACAAGCCACCACCGGCGGAGATAGCCGGCAGATCCTGACCGAAGTCGATCACCTGCTGCACCATCGCGCCACATACCTGCTCAAGGTGAGCGTAATCAACGCCGGAGCCGATATGCATGTGGATGCCCGCCAGTTGCAGGCCGTAACGCTGCATCACCACCAGCGCCGCGCTCATGTCGCTATACCAGATGCCATGTTTGCTGTTCTCGCCGCCGGTGTTGGTTTTCTGGCTGTGACCGTGACCAAAACCGGGGTTAACGCGCAGCCAGACGCGGTGGCCTGGCGAAACGGCACCGAGCTGCTCCAGCATATCTACTGAACCGGCGTTTACCGCGATGCCCAGTTCGCTGACGCGGGCGATAGTCGCCTCATCCAGCACATCGGCGGTAAAGACAATATCGTCCGGGTGCGTTTTCGGATCGTAGCCCGCCGCCAGCGCACGCTCGATTTCGCCCAGCGACACCGAATCCACCTTCACGCCCTGCTCGCGCATCAGGCGCAAAATATGAATGTTAGAGCAGGCCTTCTGGGCAAAACGGATGACGTCAAAGTCGCGCAGTTTGGCGATCTGCTCGCGAATGATTTGCGCATCGTAAACCCATACCGGGCAGCCAAATTCCGCAGGCAGTTGCAGCAGGTTAGCGGCGTTGAGGTCGGTTTCTGTCTGGTGTAGCGAGCGTGGCATAACAACTCCGTCAGCAATCTTTTTTATGATTACGCCACAGGTCAGAGCGAATAAAAAATATCGTTTTGTCGCGAGGCTATGCAAAAATGATATGGATAACCTTCTGCAACTGGATCACCTTATGCCCGCTGTTAACCTGCGCCATATCGAAATTTTTCATGCCGTGATGACCACCGGTAACCTGACCGAAGCCGCGGCCATGCTGCACACCTCGCAGCCAACCGTCAGCCGGGAGCTGGCGCGCTTTGAAAAGGTGCTGGGTCTGACGCTGTTTGAGCGCTCGCGCGGGCGGCTGCACGCCACGGTGCAGGGGCTGCGGCTGTTTGAAGAGGTGCAGCGATCCTGGTATGGGCTGGACAGGATTGTCAGCGCGGCGGAGAGCCTGCGCGAGTTTCGCCAGGGGGAGCTGTCGGTCGCCTGCCTGCCGGTCTTTTCGCAATCCTTCTTACCGCTGCTGTTGCAGCCCTTTCTCGCCCGCTACCCGGAGGTTAGCCTCAATATTGTGCCGCAGGAGTCGCCGCTGCTGGAGGAGTGGCTCTCGGCGCAGCGCCACGATTTGGGCCTGACCGAAACGCTCTCGACGCCTGCCGGCACCGAGCGCACCCCGCTGCTGACCTGTAATGAAGTGTGCGTGATGCCAGAGGATCATCCGCTGGCGCAGAAAAGGGTACTGACACCGGCGGATTTTCAGGGGGAGAATTACATCAGCTTGTCGCGTACGGACAGCTATCGTCAGCTGCTTGATGCCCTGTTTAGTGAGCACCAGGTGAAGCGCCGCATGGTGCTGGAAACGCACAGCGCGGCATCGGTTTGCGCGATGGTGCGCGCCGGGGTCGGCATTTCCGTGGTGAACCCGCTGACCGCTCTCGACTATGCCAACAGCGGCGTGGCGGTGCGGCGTTTCAGCATCGACGTGCCCTTTACCATCAGCCTTGTGCGCCCGCTGCACCGCCCCGCTTCCGCGCTGGTCGATACCTTTGCCGAACATCTTAAGGCAGCCATGCCGCGTATTACCGCGCCGCTGGCCGCCATGCTCGGCGAGGATTAAGAGAGCATAAAATCGACCGCGGCAGCAGCATGCAGCGCGGCCGTGTCGAACACCTTAATCGGGCTGTGGGTTTCAGGCAGCAGCAGGCCGATTTCGGTACAGCCGAAAATCACCCCTTCTGCCCCTTCGCTCGCCAGCTGTTTGATCACATTCATAAAGTAGTAGCGCGATTCATCGCTGAAGGTGCCAAGGCAGAGTTCATCAAAGATGATCTCATTGATGCGCTGGCGATCTTCCGGGCCGGGCACCGTGGTTCTGATGGCGAACTGCTTCTCCAGCCGTCCGCGATAGAAATCCTGCTCCATGGTGTAGCGCGTGCCCAGCAGCGCGACATTGCGCAGCCCGGCATTTTCAATGGCATGGCCGGTGGCATCGGCAATGTGCAGGAAAGGGATCTGGCATCGCTCTTCAATTTGCCCCGCCACTTTGTGCATGGTGTTAGTACAGAGCACAATCGCCTGCGCCCCCGCCTGCTCAAGACCCGCCGCCGCCTGGCCGAGGATATCTCCGGCTTTGTGCCACTGCGCGGTGGCCTGGCAGGTTTCAATCTCGTGAAAATCGAGGCTATGCAGCAGCAGGCTCGCGGAGTGTAAGCCGCCCAGGCGTGCTTTAACGCCCTCGTTAATCAGCCGATAGTAGGGAATGGTCGATTCCCAGCTCATGCCGCCCAGCAGTCCAATTGTTTTCATCGCCTTTCTCCGTCTCGTTCTCGCGCAATCATGCAAAGTTGTGATCGACTTTCAACTTCTCCCGCCCGGCGTTTATTTTTCCGCCACCGTGAGATAAATTATTTAAAACATTGTTTCACTATCTCTTACCGACTACAGGACAGCCCGATGTTTATCTTTCATAAAGACACGCAACTTGACGACCTGGGCAACGGCGTTACGCGCCGTATTCTCGCCCATGGCGGCAAAATGATGGCGGTTGAAGTTATGTTCGAACAGGGCGCTATCGGCCCGATGCATAACCACCCTCATGAGCAGCTCACCTATGTTTTATCCGGGGAGTTCGAATTTACCATCGGTGATGAGAAACATATCGTCACCGCAGGCGATACACTTTACAAGGAACCGCACATTATGCACGGCTGCGTCTGTCTGAAGCCGGGCACTCTGCTCGATACCTTCACGCCGATCCGCGAAGATTTTCTGCAATCCTGAGTCTTTCAGCAGTGAAAAGCGCCTCCCGCCGTGGAGGCGTTTTTATTTCTGCGCGACAACATAATCCTTCGCCGGATAATGGTTTAAATATTGAATGATTTCACCGCGCGATATTTTTCCCTGCCCCTTCGCTTGTCGAAATACCCGCTTTTTATTTACTGAAAAGTCCGCGTTTTTTACCTGAAAATGACTGCCAAATCACTTTATTGAAACATCGTTTCGACTTCGATCACATTTCAGCAATTTAACGAATGACGGCACATTTAAACACAATAAAATATTTTAAAACGATGTTTTACAATTCAAGAACGCAAGTTCAGAGGATTTTAAAACCTGGAATAACATCAATATTTTCCGGCAGTTACAGATTCAAAATGCTTTGATTTCATTAAATATTGTGATCTAACGCACCCTTTACCCCATGAAAGGGCGGCGGCTCTCCGAATCCGAATTACACATTGCTCGCCAGGTAGGTATCTATGAATGAAAACAGACTACTGGGATTGGCCTGGATATCACCTTACATAATAGGGTTGATTGTCTTTACCGCTTTCCCATTCATCTCATCCTTCTTTCTCAGTTTTACTGAGTATGATCTGATGAGCCCGCCGGTATTTAATGGCATTGAAAACTACCGCTACATGTTTACTGAAGATACCCTCTTCTGGAAATCGATGGGCGTGACGTTTGCTTATGTCTTTTTAACCATTCCGCTGAAACTGGCCTTTGCGCTGGGCATCGCCTTTGTGCTCAATTTTAAATTGCGCGGCATCGGCTTTTTCCGCACCGCTTACTACATCCCGTCGATCCTCGGCAGCTCAGTTGCTATCGCGGTGTTGTGGCGCGCACTGTTCGCCATCGATGGCCTGTTAAACAGCTTTATCGGCGTCTTTGGCCTTGATCCCATCAACTGGCTCGGCGAACCGTCGCTGGCGCTGATGTCGGTCACGCTGCTGCGCGTCTGGCAGTTCGGTTCGGCGATGGTGATCTTCCTGGCGGCGCTGCAAAACGTTCCGCAGTCGCAGTATGAAGCGGCAATGATCGACGGTGCCAGCAAATGGCAGATGTTTATGAAGGTAACCGTGCCGCTGATTACGCCGGTGATCTTCTTCAACTTCATCATGCAGACCACGCAGGCGTTCCAGGAGTTTACCGGCCCGTACGTGATTACCGGCGGCGGCCCGACCTACTACACCTATCTCTTCTCGCTCTACATCTACGACACCGCGTTCAAATATTTCGATATGGGTTACGGCGCAGCGCTGGCCTGGGTGCTCTTCCTGGTGGTGGCGGTCTTTGCCTCTGTCGCCTTTAAGTCCTCGAAGTATTGGGTCTTCTACTCTGCCGATAAGGGAGGAAAAAATGGCTGATGTTCAACACCTTACGCCGGGCATGAAAGAGGCTGAACGTGAAGTGGCGCGCACCCTGCGCCGCGAGAAAATCAGCGCCTGGATCCGCTACACGATCCTGCTGCTGGTCGGCCTGCTGATGCTCTACCCGCTGGCGTGGATGTTCTCGGCGTCGTTCAAACCGAACCATGAGATCTTCACCACCCTCGGGCTGTGGCCAAACCACGCGACCTGGGACGGTTTTATCAACGGCTGGAAAACCGGCACCGAATACACCTTCGGCCATTACATGCTCAACACCTTTAAGTATGTGATCCCGAAAGTGATCCTGACGATCATCTCGTCGACGGTGGTGGCATACGGTTTTGCGCGCTTTGAGATCCCGTGGAAGAACTTCTGGTTCGGCACGCTGATCGCCACCATGCTGCTGCCGAGCACCGTGCTGCTGATCCCGCAATACCTGATGTTCCGTGAAATGGGCATGCTCAACAGCTACATGCCGCTCTACCTGCCGCTGGCCTTCGCCACCCAGGGCTTCTTCGTCTTTATGTTGATTCAGTTCTTACGCGGCGTACCGCGCGATATGGAAGAAGCGGCGCAGATTGATGGCTGTAACTCGTGGCAGGTGCTCTGGTACGTGGTGGTGCCAATCCTGAAACCGGCGATTATCTCCGTGGCGCTGTTCCAGTTTATGTGGTCGATGAACGACTTTATCGGGCCGCTGATCTACGTCTACAGCGTGGATAAATACCCTATCGCGCTGGCGCTGAAAATGTCTATCGACGTGACCGAAGGCGCACCGTGGAACGAAATTCTGGCAATGGCGAGTATCTCCATTCTGCCGTCCATCATTGTCTTCTTCCTGGCACAGCGCTACTTCGTACAGGGCGTCACCAGCAGCGGAATCAAAGGTTAAGAGGGAAGTATCATGGCTGAAGTAATTTTCAACAAACTGGAAAAGGTCTACTCCAACGGCTTCAAAGCGGTACATGGTATCGACCTGAAAATCGCCGACGGTGAGTTTATGGTGATCGTTGGCCCCTCCGGCTGCGCCAAATCCACCACCCTGCGCATGCTGGCGGGGCTGGAGACCATCAGCGGCGGCGAAGTGCGCATCGGCGAAAAGATTGTCAACAACCTCGCGCCGAAGTCGCGCGGCATCGCCATGGTGTTCCAGAACTACGCGCTCTACCCGCATATGACCGTGCGCGAAAACCTCGCCTTCGGCCTGAAGCTGAGCAAAATGCCGAAGGATGAGATCGCACGCCAGGTAGATGAAGCGGCGAAAATTCTCGAACTGGAGGAGTTAATGGATCGTCTGCCGCGCCAGCTCTCCGGCGGCCAGGCGCAGCGCGTGGCCGTTGGCCGTGCGATTGTGAAAAAACCAGATGTCTTCCTGTTTGACGAACCGCTCTCCAACCTCGATGCCAAGCTGCGCGCCTCAATGCGCATCCGCATTTCGGATCTGCATAAGCAGTTAAAAAGCTCCGGTAAACCGGCGACCACCGTTTATGTAACCCACGATCAGACCGAAGCGATGACCATGGGCGACCGCATCTGCGTGATGAAGCTCGGCCATATTATGCAGGTCGATACGCCGGATAACCTCTATCACTTCCCGAAAAACATGTTCGTCGCGGGCTTTATTGGCGCGCCGGAGATGAACATCAAACCGGCGAAAATCGTGCAGAAAGAGGGTTCCCTGCACATTACCGTCGGCCAGGAGACGCTGGCGCTTAACGCCCATCAGCAGGAGAGAGTCGCGGCTTATGCCGACAAAGAGGTCTTCTTTGGCGTGCGTCCGGAGTTTGTCTCCGTCGCCGATGAGCCCTTCAGCGACGACTGCGGCGCGGGCGATCTGGTGCGCGTCGAGAATATGGGTCACGAGTTCTTCGTCTACCTGAAAGTCGCCGACTATGAGCTGACCGCCCGCATTCCCTCTGATGAAGCCAGGCCGTTGATTGCTAAGGGGCTTCACCGGAAGGTCTACTTTAAGTTCGACATGAATAAGTGCCATATCTTTGACGCGAAAACTGAACAGAACATCTCTCTATAGCTAAAAACATGCGGGCCGCCTCAGGCGGCCTCAGCGTGACCTACATAAACTGGAGTATAAAAATGAAAAAAGTGCTAATCGGCGCAGCTATCTCCGCAACCCTGGGCATGTGCGCTCTACCCGCCACCGCCGCTGACAATGTTGATTTGCGTATGTCCTGGTGGGGCGGCAACGGTCGTCACCAGGTCACCTTAAAAGCGCTGGAAGAGTTCCATAAACAGCATCCCGATATTACCGTGAAGTCCGAATATACCGGCTGGGACGGGCACCTCTCCCGTCTGACCACGCAGATCGCCGGCGGCACCGAGCCGGACGTGATGCAGACCAACTGGAACTGGCTGCCGATCTTCTCGAAAAACGGTGAGGGTTTTTACGACCTGAACCAGGTGAAAGATATTATCGATCTCAGCCAGTTCGACGCGAAAGAGCTGCAAACCACCACCATTAACGGCAAGTTAAACGGTATTCCTATCTCGGTCACCGCGCGCGTCTTCTACTTCAATGACGAGCAGTGGAAAAAAGCGGGCGTCAGCTTCCCGAAAACCTGGGATGAGCTGATGGCGGCGGGCAAAACCTTTGAGAGCAAGCTGGGCAAACAGTACTACCCGGTAGTGCTGGAGCACCAGGATACGCTGGCGCTGCTCAACTCTTATATGGTGCAGAAGTACAACATTCCGGCCGTTGACGAAAAAACCAAAAAATTCAGCTACAGCAAAGAGCAGTGGGTTGAGTTCTTCCAGATGTACAAAAAGCTGGTCGATAGCCACGTGATGCCGGATTCGAAATACTACGCCTCGTTCGGTAAGAGCAACATGTATGAGATGAAGCCGTGGATCGAGGGCGAATGGGGCGGCACCTATATGTGGAACTCCACCATCACCAAATACTCCGACAACCTGAAGCCACCGGCCAAACTGGTGCTGGGCGACTATCCGATGCTGCCAGGCGCGACCGATGCGGGGCTGTTCTTTAAACCGGCGCAGATGCTGTCGATTGGTAAGTCGACCAAACATCCGAAAGAGGCGGCGCAGGTGATTAACTTCCTGCTCAACAGCAAAGAGGGTGTGCAGACGTTGGGCCTTGAGCGCGGTGTGCCGCTGAGCAAAGCGGCGGTTGAGACGCTGACCGCCAGCGGGGTTATCAAAGAGGAGGATCCGGCGGTTGCTGGCCTGCGTCTGGCGCAGTCGCTGCCGGCAAAACTCTCCGTGTCGCCATATTTTGACGATCCGCAGATTGTGGCGCAGTTCGGTACCGCGATTCAGTACATCGATTATGGCCAGAAAACCGTTGAAGAGACCGCGACGGACTTCCAGCGCCAGGCCGAGCGTATCCTCAAGCGCGCCATGCGTTAATCAGGTTAAAAATTGAAGCTGTAACAAGGATTTGTAGGCCGGATAAGCCTTTACGCGCCATCCGGCAAAAAAATGCCCGGTGGCGCTACGCTTACCGGGCCTACGAATGCGGTTTCATTAGGTTTTGTAGGCCGGATAAGCGCTTGCGCGCCATCCGGCAAAAAATGCCCGGTGGCGCTACGCTTACCGGGCCTACGAATGCAGTTTCATTAGGTTTTGTAGGCCGGATAAGCGCTTGCGCGCCATCCGGCAACTCCTCACACGCCGATATTGCGCAACTTCTCCCCGGACATCAAACGACGCTCGATATGCTCAAGCGTGACGTTTTTCGTCTCCGGCACCAGCCAGAAGGTGACACCCACAAACGCCAGGTTCAGGGCGGTATAGAGCCAGAACGTGCCCGCCGCACCAATCGCATCCAGCAATGTCAGGAAGGTCGCGCCGATAATCATGTTCGACACCCAGTTGGTGGTGGTGGAACAGGTGATACCAAAATCGCGGCATTTGAGCGGCTGGATCTCAGAGCACAAAATCCACACCACCGGCGCGGCGCTCATCGCATACCCGGCGATACAGAGCATCGTCATCCCGACAGACACCCACGACAGACCGCTGGACGCCGTGCCGTTATCAAACTGCATCAGGCAGTAACCGAGGATCAGCGTACCAATCGCCATCACGCTAAAGCCGATTTTCAGCGCCGGTTTGCGCCCGGCTTTGTCCACCGTAAAGACGGCGATAAAGGTCGCAAACATAAAGGTCAGACCGACCACCAGCGTGGCGATCATCTGCTCTTCCGTGGTGGTAAAACCGGCCATCTTAAAGATGCGCGGTGCGTAATACATGATGATATTCATGCCGGTGAACTGCTGCATCGCCTGCAGCAACATGCCGAGAAAGACCGCGCGGCGCACGTTGCGGTTGTTCTTGAACAGCTGAAAACCGCCCTGCTTCAACTTCAGACTTTCGCGAATTTCATTCAGCTCTTCACGCGCTTTTTCCGACGTATCGCGCAGCATGCGCAACACCTCTTCCGCTTCAATATGACGCCCTTTCTGCGCCAGCCAGCGCGGGCTGTTGGGTAAAAAGATCACCAGGATAATCAACAATACCGCTGGCAACGCCAGCACGCCGAGCATCGCCCGCCAGTTACCGGTGTAGCTGAAGGCGGTATCAGAGAGAAACGCCAGCACAATCCCCAGCGTTACCATCAGCTGATACATGCTGATCATCTTGCCGCGCACGTTTTCGCTCGCCATCTCGGAGAGATAGAGCGGCGCGGTGTAGGAAGCAATACCAACCGCGACGCCAAGCAGCACGCGGGAGATAAGCAGCACTTCGACACTGGTGGCAAACGCCGAGCCGAGCGAACCGGCCACAAAAAGAATCGCCCCCACCATCAGGCTGTATTTACGGCCGAGGCGGAAAGAGAGCCAGCCGTTGAACAGCGCGCCAATCGCCGCGCCGAGCATCATGCTGCTCACCACCCACTCCTGCAGCCGGTTGCTTAAGGTGAAATGATCGGTAATAAACGGCAACGCGCCGGCAATCACGCCGATATCAAGGCCAAACAGCAGCCCGGCGACCGCGGCGGAAACAGAGACAAACATATTCATGCGTCGGGTATCACGCAGCGCACGGGGTAAAGCGACAGAATCATTACTGAGAAAAGCCATTATTATTTCCTGCCTGCACAGAATAAGACGTTATATGAAAGTAAGGCAGCGACGGGAAAAGCGTCAGTGAGGAAAACGCGAAGATATGGATAAAATAGCTGTCAGCTACTGTTTTGTGATGGAGTTTACAATTTTGAAAATAGTGTTTAAGCGCTAAACTATTTTTAATTAGCTTATTTTTAAGCATATTTTAATGTTAGAGGAATAATTAAGAGTAAATGATATGGATATTTCAATTTGTTGCGTATGGACAAATAATATGCAGATATAAAAAAACCTGCCGCAGCAGGTTCTTTTATTTATCGCGCAGGGATTAACGCGCCAGCCAGCCGCCATCAACGGCGATGGTGTAGCCATTGATGTAATCAGAGGCTTTAGAGGAGAGGAACACCACCGGCCCCATCAGATCGCTCGGCAGACCCCAGCGGCCAGCCGGGATGCGATCGAGGATCTCGGCGCTGCGCTGTTCGTCAGCACGCAGCTGCTGGGTGTTGTTGGTCGCCATATAACCCGGCGCAATCGCGTTAACGTTGATGTTGTGCTTCGCCCACTCGTTCGCCAGCAAACGGGTCACGCCCATCACGCCGCTTTTCGAAGCGGTATAAGAAGGCACCCGGATGCCGCCCTGGAAGGAGAGCATCGAGGCGATGTTGATGATCTTGCCGCCGTTGCCCTGGGCGATAAAGTGTTTCGCCGCCGCCTGGGACATAAAGAAGACGCTCTTGATGTTCAGGTTCATCACGTCATCCCAGTCCTGCTCGCTGAAGTTGATCGCATCTTCGCGGCGGATCAGACCGGCGTTATTCACCAGGATATCGATTTTGCCAAACTCGGCGACCGCGCGCTCAAGCAGGGCCGGAATGCCGTCGATCTTACGCAGATCGGCGGTCAGGCTCAGAAAACGGCGGCCCAGCGCGGTGACGCGCTCGATGGTTTCAGTCGGTTCAACAATGTTGATGCCGACGATGTCGCAGCCCGCTTCCGCGAGGCCCAGCGCCATGCCCTGCCCCAGACCGGTGTCGCAACCGCTCACTACCGCAACTTTACCTTGAAGAGAAAATGCATCCAGAATCATGTGAGTTCCTTAATCTATCAGCGCCTGTCACGGACAGGCAGAGTGTTTGCTGCCCGCAATTAGCGCAGATCTTTTACGGCGACGTGGTCCATGTCATCAAAGACCTGGTTTTCGCCCACCATCCCCCAGATGAAGGTGTACGCGCGCGTACCGACACCTGAATGGATTGACCAGCTTGGTGAAATCACCGCTTGTTCGTTCTGCATCACGATATGACGCGTCTCCTGCGGCTGGCCCATCATATGGAATACGCAGGCATCCTCTTCCATATTGAAGTAGAAATAGACTTCCATGCGGCGCTCGTGGGTGTGGCACGGCATGGTGTTCCACAGGTTGCCCGGCGCAAGCTCGGTCAGCCCCATGCTTAACTGGCAGGTCTCCAGCACGTCCGGCACAAAGTACTTATTGATGGTGCGGCGGTTGCTGGTTAACGGATCGCCGAGGGTGACGGGGGAAACCTCCGCTGGCGTCACTTTTTTGGTTGGATAGGTGGTATGAGCCGGGGCGCAGTTGTAGTAAAACTTCGCCGGTTTCGCCGCATCAACGCTGGCGAACACCACCTCTTTCGCCCCTTTGCCGACATAGAGCGCATCGCGATGGCCGATTTCATAAATCTCGCCATCCACGGTAATGGTGCCTGCGCCGCCGATATTGATAACGCCCAGCTCGCGGCGTTCGAGGAAATAGGTGACGCCCAGCTGTTTACCCACTTCACCGCCAACCGACACACTTTTCGCCACCGGTTTGATACCGCCGACGATGATGCGATCGATATGGCTGTAAACCATGGTGTATTCATCATCGACGAACACTTTTTCGATTAAAAACTCATTGCGCAGCCCCTGGGTATCCAGCGTTTTAGCGTGCGCGCTGTGGATGCTTTGTCTGACTTCCACACTTACCTCCGACATCAATGTTCAGCAAAATGGCCTGAGACGAAACAGAGAAACAGTGTTCCGTTTCAACTTTTGCTGCATCTTATCCCGGCTAAAACACGTTTTCAATCTTATATAAAACAACGTTTCAATTTTTATGTTAGTTATTTTCCGTTCTGGAAGTGGGATCACGATTGTTGAGCGTTGACAAGCGATACGGGGCGCAGAAGTGTTCCGCTCATGTTAATTAATTACTATTAATCAACAGGTTAAAACAATCTTTGAAATTTGACCTTCGCAGCAAAATTTCTCGTTTAAAATCAAAGCCCATTATTCACGCCCGTGATATCAGAACCGCTGTTAAGCCCCTTCGTAATAATTTTCTTATAAATTGCGCCCGCAATCACACATATTGAAACGATGTTTTGATAAATTGAAATCCTATTTTTAAACTTAAGCAGATACGGGGTCATGCGGGGACGCAACATGGCGGCCGGCCCCTCTACAGGAGAGAAAAATGGCGAAAGGCATGCGGGTAAAACTCAACTATGCAGTGAGCCGCGATCCGGATACCGGCGCGGAAGTGACCCGCTTAACCCCTCCGGAGGTGACGTGTCACCGCAACTACTTCTATCAAAAGTGCTTCTTTAACGATGGCAGCCACCTGCTGTTTGCCGGCGAGTTTGACGGCAACTGGAACTACTATCTGCTGGATATTGAGAATGCCGAAGCGGTGCAGTTAACCGAAGGCGCGGGCGATAACACTTTTGGCGGCTTTCTCTCGCCGGATGACAGCGCGCTCTACTACGTGAAAAACGATCGCACCCTGCGCGAAGTTAACCTGCACACGCTGGCTGAACGCGAGATCTACCGTGTCCCCGACGAGTGGGTAGGTTACGGTACCTGGGTCGCCAACAGCGACTGCACCAAACTGGTCGGGATTGAGATTGCCGCCAGCGACTGGACGCCGCTCAACGACTGGCAGCTGTTCCATGACTTCTTCCATAAAGGGCCACACTGCCGCCTGCTGCGCGTTGATTTACAGACTGGCGAAAGCAAGGTGATTCATGAAGAGAAGATCTGGCTCGGTCACCCGATCTATCGCCCGTTTGATGACAACACCGTGGCGTTTTGCCATGAAGGCCCGCACGATCTGGTCGATGCGCGGATGTGGCTGGTGAATGAAGATGGCAGCAACGTGCGCAAGGTGAAGGATCATGCTGAAGGTGAGAGCTGTACCCATGAGTTCTGGGTGCCGAACGGCTCGGCGCTGGTCTATGTCTCTTACCTGAAAGGCGAACAGGGGCGCACCATCTCCCGCTACAACCCGGAGAGCGGCGTGAATGAAGAGATTATGCCGATGCCGGCCTGCTCGCATTTGATGAGTAACTTTGACGGTACGCTGCTGGTCGGTGATGGCTCCGGCACGCCGGTGGATGTGAAGGATACCGGCGGCTACACCATTGATAATGACCCCTATCTCTATGTGTTTGATGTGGCGCAGAAAGGGTATTACCGCGTTGCGCGTCACGATACTTCCTGGGCGACCTTTGCCAATAGCCGCCAGGTCACGCATCCGCATCCATCGTTTACCCCGGATGACAGCGCAGTGCTGTTCAGTTCCGATAAAGACGGCAAACCTGCGCTCTATATCGCCAAACTGCCCGAGCAGCGCACCCTGCTGCAACCCTGAATTTGAGTGAGTGTTTCTGTAACTGGCCTTGCCCTCCTATGGAGGGCCTTTTTTTGGGTGCTATTAATGCCCGTTATAGTTCGCGCTCCACAACACTCCGGCATCGAACCCGTAGGCCGGATAAGCGTAAGCGCCATCCGGCAATAAACTCTGCGGTAATCATGCCGGATGGCGGCGATGCCTTATCCGGCCTACATGGTTCGTGCTACTGGAAAGCCAACGCACCTGCGGCGCGAAGAATGATGGGCATAAAAAACCCGGCGCCAGGCACCGGGTTTTTTAAGATATTCGGAGATTCAGAAAGAGTAAGCGACACCCAAACGGAAACGGGTCTGACGTTCGTCGGTATTTTTCACGCCCACATTGCCGATTTCGACATACGGTGACCAGTTTTTATCAACTTTGTACGCCAGCTTAGCGTTATATTCGTTGGAGTAATTTTTATTATTTTCACGCACCACATCTTCCGTGCTCTTGGCATATACATAGTTCAGCTCGGTGCGGAAGTCGCCCATTGCCCAGCCCACCCATGCATCGAATTTATTGACTTTGTTATCGACAACGTTGGAATCCGGGTTACGGGTATATTCATAACGGTAACGGCCCGCAATATAGATGCCGTTATCAAAGCTGTATTGCGCATGAATATAGGGTTTATAGATCGAGAAGGTATCTTTGCTTTCAATATTAAAACCTGGCGTTAACGCAATATTCTTGGTCGCGGCCCAGCGCCAGTTAATCGACTCTTCATGACCGTTGCCGACAATCTCTGTTAACGGCTTGTCAGCGTCATCGCCACCCGATTTCCATTTCGCTTCAACGCCAAAACCCAGGCCATTATCAAAGCGATGCGACACGGCTACGCGATCGGCGTTGGAGCCACTGTCAATGTATTCATGGCGCAGATCGACGGTAACAGCGTACGAAGCGAAGGACGCGCCAAGGAGGGTAGCAAGGGCCAGAGTTTTCTTAAACATGAGTCACCTCAATAATTAAAATTATGTTCCATTTTTATGGAATTGCATTTTATTTTTATAGTAACTTTATTTTAGTGATCTGGATCGTAAATATATCTACAGAAAATAGCGAAGTAAAAGCACGTGACGAGCATCAATAAAAGTTGCCCTTTAGGGTTAAAAAAAGCGTTTAAGATCACAACCCATAATTATTATTGTGTTTTACACAGAGAGCATTAAATAGAGAAAAAGACGTACAGGAGTTTATGCAAATAAAATTAATAAGCAGGCTTATCAGTTGATAACAGAATGGTCACGCAGGGGATAATGCTATTTTTGGTGTTTGCGTTAATTCTTATGGCAGGATAGCGGAGGTTTTATTTTTATTGAAACATAAGCTGCGAGAAGGATCACAAATAATAACGCCCTCAGGGCGAGGGCGTTATTATCAAGCGGGCAAGATTAGTCACGCTCGATCGCCAGCGCGACGCCCTGGCCACCACCAATACAGAGTGTCGCCAGCCCTTTACGCGCCTTACGCTTTTGCATCTCATGCACCAGCGACACCAGGATGCGACAGCCGGAGGCACCAATCGGATGACCGAGCGCAATCGCCCCGCCGTTGACGTTGACGCGCTTCTCATCCCACTCAAGGATTTTGCCCACCGACAGCGCCTGCGCGGCATAAGCCTCGTTGGCTTCAATCAGATCGACATCATCCAGCTGCCAGCCAGCGCGCTCAAGGCAACGCCGCATGGCGTAAACCGGCGCAATGCCCATCAGCGCCGGATCGACGCCCACGCTTGCAAAGGCACGAATACGCGCCAGTACCGGTAAGTTGAGCGCCTCTGCGCGTTCCGCGCTCATCATCAGCACCGCCGCCGCGCCATCGTTAATCGGCGAGGCGTTACCGGCCGTCACCGAGCCGCTGGTTTCAAAAGCCGGGCTGAGCTGCGCCAGCGCTTCAGCACTGGCATCGGTGCGCGGCTGCTCATCGGTATCGACCAGCACACGCTTGCCGTCGGCGCTCTGCGTCTGTACAGGGACAATTTCGTCGCGAAAACGGCCGGAGTCGATAGCCATTCGCGCTTTATGTTGCGAACTGAGCGCCCACTCATCTTGGCGCTCGCGGCTGATGCCATATTCCCGCGCCAGGTTCTCTGCCGTGACGCCCATATGGTAATCATTGAATGCATCCCATAACCCGTCATGCACCAGGCTGTCGATAAGCTGGCTGTTACCAAGCTGCGCCCCGGTGCGGCTATCGGTTAAAACATGCGGCGCGCGGCTCATGTTCTCCTGGCCACCGGCAATTATCACGTCGGCTTCGCCGCACTGTATCGCCTGCGAGGCGAGATGCAGCGCTTTCAGCCCGGAGCCGCACACGTCGTTGATGGTGATAGCGGAAACCGTATTTGGCAGCCCGCCCTTGATCGCCGACTGACGCGCCGGATTCTGCCCGGCCCCGGCGGTCAGCACCTGGCCCAGAATCACTTCATCGATATCCTGCGGCTGTACGCCGCTGCGCGCCAGTAACGCCTGCACCACCGCGCTGCCCAGCTCAACGGCAGAGTGACGCGACAGCGCCCCCTGAAAACAGCCGATTGGCGTGCGCACGGCACCGACAATCACCACATCTTTCATCTCTACCCCCACGGTGGCTGAACCGGGCAATAGTAGAGCATTGTTAAAAAGGTTTATCAGGGATGTTTAAAATTGGTGAGATTAATCACAGGGAATTGTACGGGGTGGGCGAAGAGGAAGTGATGCGCGGCCAGAGCGGCCGCGCATCAGGGGTGATTAGTTGTTTACCGGAATAACCGCGCCTTTGTATTTGGTGCGGATCCACTCCTGAATCTCTTTTGAGTGCAGCACGTTCACCAGCGCCACGATATCTTTCTTCTTCTCGTCGCCGCGATGCACGGTAATGATGTTGGCATACGGGTTATTTTCACCGCTCTCGACGGCAATCGGATCGTGAACCGGGTCGAGACCGGCATCAATCGCGTAGTTGGCGTTGATCACCACCGCATCGCCCTCATCGTTGTTGTACATCTGCGGCAGCAGCGCAGCTTCAACGTTCGGCAGGAACTTCAGTTTTTTCGGGTTCTCAACGATATCGTCGATGCGCGCAGTCACTTTATCGATGCCCGGCTTCAGCTTGATCACGCCCTCTTTTTCAAAGATAGAGAGGATACGCCCCTCTTCAGAGACCGCGTCACGCATGATGATTTTGCCGCCTTGCGGCAGATCTTTCAGCGATTTGTATTTTTTGGAGTAGATACCAATCGGCTCAATATGGATCGCACCGGCGCTGACGAAATCATAGGTTTTGTCGCCCGCGTGATCTTTCAGCACGCTGTTCAGATACGGAATGTGCTGGAAGTAGTTGGCATCGATCTCACGGCCCGCCAGCGCGGTGTTTGGCAGGATGTAATCCTGGAACGGTTTGATCTCCAGATCGATACCCTGCTTCGCCAGAATCGGCTTCGCCTGCTCAAGGATTTCCGCATGCGGTACGTTAGACGCGCCAACGGTCAGCGTATCGGCCCAGGAGGAGAAACTCAGCACGCTGAGGGTAGCTGCGGCAATCAGTGTCAGTGTCTTTTTCATGTTGTTGGTTTCCAATAGTTATCGTTTATCTAACAGAGAGGTAATCACGTCGCCGCAGAACTGGATGATGAAGACGATGATAAGAATGGTCACCGTCGCCACCAGCGTGACGTCGTTATGGTTCCGCTGGAATCCTTCCAGATAAGCAAGATTGCCCAAACCGCCTGCGCCGATCACCCCGGCCATGGCGCTGTAGCTCACCAGCGCAATCAGCGTCACGGTAATACCGGAGACCAGCGCGGGCGATGATTCGGGAAGCAGCACCCGAAAGACTAAGGTACCGAGACGCGCGCCCATCGAGCGCGTCGCCTCAATCACCCCTTTATCCACTTCGCGCAGCGCAATCTCCACCAGCCGCGCATAGAACGGTGCCGCGCCGACAATCAGCGCCGGTAGCGCCGCGTTAGCACCGAGAATCGAGCCGACAATCGCCTTGGTAAAGGGGATCAACAGCACGATCAAAATGATGAACGGAATCGAGCGAAAGACGTTCACCAGAATCGAAATGACGCTATAGAGCGCACGGTTCTGGAACAGCCCGCCGCGGGCGGTGAGAAACAGCGCCAGCCCAAGCAGAATGCCCAGCACGAAGGTTGCTGCGCCCGAAAGCGCCGTCATATAGAGCGTCTCCTGCGTCGCAGCCCAGAGTTGCTCCCATTTCAGGTGCGGAAAAAGTGATTCAGCCATGGGTCACGACCTCGCTCTCAATGTTGCTCTTGCCGAGATCGGTAAGAATGTTGTTCAGTTGTTCCGGGGTGGCCACCACGTGCACCCATAATTGCCCAAATACGCCGTGCGCCGTCTGCGACATCTTGCCGTGCAGAATGTTAAACGGCAGGCCGTAGCGCAGCGTCAGCTCACCGACAATCGGCTGATGGGTGCTGTGGCCGGTAAAGGTCAGCTTAATCACCGTGCCGTCGAGATCGCTGTTCAGATCCGGATTAAAGGCTTCCTCTTCTTTATACTGGCTCACCTGGCGCACAAACTGTTTGGTGATCGGCTGCTGCGGATGGGTAAAGACCTGCAGTACATCGCCCTCTTCCACCACTCTGCCCTCTTCCATCACCGCGACGCGGTCGCAAATCTTACGCACCACGTGCATTTCATGGGTGATCAGCACAATCGTCAGCTTAAAGCGGCGATTGATATCGAGCAGCAGGTCGAGGATCTGATCGGTGGTTTGCGGGTCGAGCGCGGAGGTGGCTTCATCGCAGAGCAACACATCGGGGTTGTTAGCCAGCGCGCGGGCAATGCCGACACGCTGTTTCTGCCCGCCGCTCAGCTGCGACGGATAGGCATTTTCGCGCCCTTTCAGCCCCACCAGCTCAATCAACTCGGCAACGCGCGTGTTGATCGCTTTCTTCGGTGCACCGGCGATCTGCATGGAAAAGGCGATGTTCTCGCTCACCGTGCGCGACCATAAAAGGTTGAAGTGCTGAAAGACCATGCTGATCTTCAGGCGCGCCTGGCGCAGGGCTTCACCACGCGCGGCGGCAATGTCCTGACCGTTAATCACCACGCTGCCGTTGGTGGGTTTTTCCAGCCCGTTCAATAAGCGGATCAGTGTACTTTTGCCCGCACCGCTGTAACCGATAATTCCATAAATTTGCCCCTGCTCAACCGTCAGATTGACGTTGTCGACGGCGGTAATCGATGCCTTTCCCTGGTCGAAGATCTTGGAGATATTCCTGAGGACGATCATGCGTTGGTATTTTCCGTTTGGCGGTTTAGCAGTATGGATGTCCAGATGATAATAATCAGCCAGCGTTATAATACAAATAACCAAATAGACATTAGATATAGCAGAAAGCGCTAAAAGCGTTATAACGCGGCGTCGCAAACTAAGAATTTATTCAGCATAAGATTGCCGAAAAACGCATAACGACGGCGAACAGGTAAAGATAATGGGTGAAAAAGCGCTAAAAAAGCCTCGTTTTAGCAATATAACCATCCAGACGACTGCACGGCTTGCCGCCCTGATGGCTAAACAGAGCTTTATATTTCCATTCGTTCTAAATACCAAACAAAGATTCTTTAAACACGCAAAAATAGAGACCTATCATCCGCTCACTTCCCTGATTAGCGAGCAAATGGGTTATGTCACTTTCTCATTCAGTAACTGAATTAATTGGTAATACACCGCTGCTGCAACTGCACAAATTACCGACCGGGCCGTGCGAACTGTTTTTAAAACTGGAAAACCAGAACCCCGGCGGCTCGATAAAAGACCGCGTCGCGCTATCGATGATCACTGAAGCTGAGCGGCAAGGCGCGCTGAAACCGGGCGGAACCATTATCGAAGCCACGGCGGGCAATACCGGCCTTGGGCTGGCGCTGATCGCCGCGCAGAAGGGCTACTCGCTGGTGCTGGTGGTGCCCGACAAAATGAGCCGCGAGAAGATTTTCCACCTGCGCGCGCTGGGGGCGAAGGTGGTGATCACCCGCTCCGATGTGAACAAAGGCCATCCGGCTTATTACCAGGATTATGCGCGCCGTCTCGCCGACGAGACCCCGGGCGCGTTCTATATCGACCAGTTTAATAACGCTGCTAACCCGCTGGCGCATGCCACCTCTACCGCGCCGGAACTCTTCGCGCAACTGGAGGGGAAAATTGATGCCATTGTGGTGGGTGTCGGCTCTGGCGGGACACTCGGCGGGTTGCAGGCATGGTTTGCCGAACACTCTCCCGACACCGAATTTGTGCTCGCCGATCCGGCAGGCTCCATTCTTGCCGACCAGGTGGAGACGGGGCGCTACGGCGAACCCGGCGCGTGGCTGGTAGAGGGGATCGGCGAAGACTTTATCCCGCCGCTGGCGCAGCTCAACGGTGTGCGTCAGGCGTTTCGTATTAGCGATAAAGAGGCCTTTGCCACCGCGCGCCTGCTGCTGCAACAAGAAGGCATTCTTGCGGGCTCCTCCTCCGGCACGCTGCTGAGCGCGGCGCTGCGCTACTGCCAGGCGCAAACCTCGCCGAAGCGGGTGGTCACCTTTGCCTGCGACAGCGGCAATAAATACCTCTCAAAAATGTTCAACGATGACTGGATGCGCCAGCAGGGTTTGCTGACGCGCCCGTCGCAGGGCGATCTGACGGACTTTATTGCGCTTCGCCATGACGAAGGCGCAACGGTGACCGCCTCGCCCGACGACAGCCTTGCAACGGTGCTGGCGCGCATGCGGCTGTATGACATTTCGCAGCTCCCGGTGTTGGAAAATGGCCAGCTTGTCGGGCTGGTTGATGAGTGGGATCTGATAAGCCATGTGCAGGGCGACAGCGAGCGCTTCGCCCTGCCGGTGAAGGCGGCGATGACCCGCAATCTGGAAGTGCTGGATAAACACGCGCCGGAAAGCGCCATGCGTGACATTTTCGATCGCGGTCTGGTGGTGGTGATCACCGATAACGGCCGCTTTGTCGGCCTGATAACCCGCAGCGATGTCTTAACAACCTGGCGTAATCGACTGGAACAATAAGGAACACGAGATGAAATTACTGGCTACGCAGAGCGTCCACAGCGGCGTTTTTCACGACCAACACGGCGCGGTGATGCCGCCGATTTACGCCACCTCCACCTTCGCGCAACCGGCGCCGGGGCAGCATACCGGGTATGAGTATTCGCGCAGCGGCAACCCCACCCGCCACACGCTGGAAACGGCGATAGCCGAGCTGGAGGGCGGAACGCGTGGCTACGCTTTTGCTTCCGGGCTGGCGGCGATCTCTACGGTGCTGGAGCTACTGGATAGCGGTAGCCATATCGTGGCGATTGATGATGTTTACGGCGGCACTTATCGCCTGATCGAAAACGTGCGTCGGCGCAGCGCCGGGCTTGAGGTGAGCTGGGTAAAACCGGACGATCTGGCCGGGCTGGAAGCGGCGATCCGCCCTGAAACGCGGATGATTTGGGTCGAGACACCGACCAATCCGCTGCTGAAGCTGGTCGATCTGCAACAGGTTGCGGCCATCGCCAGACGCCATAATGTGCTGAGCGTGGCGGATAACACCTTTGCCTCGCCGGTGATCCATCGCCCGCTTGAACTGGGCTTCGACATTGTGGTGCACTCCGCCACCAAATACCTTAACGGGCACTCCGATGTGGTCGCAGGCCTCGCGGTGGTGGGCGATAACCCGGCGCTTGCCGAGAAGCTGGGCTATTTGCAAAACGCGGTCGGCGGCGTGCTCGATCCCTTTAGTAGTTTCCTGACCCTGCGCGGTATCCGCACCTTGTCCCTGCGCGTTGAGCGCCACAGCAGTAACGCGCTGGCACTGGCCCGCTGGCTGGAGCAGCATCCGCAGGTTGAAAAAGTGTGGTTCCCGTGGCTGGAGTCACACCCGCACTATCAGCTGGCGCGCAAACAGATGGCGCTGCCGGGCGGCATGATCTCGGTGGTGGTGAAAGGGGATGATCCGCGCGCGACGCAGATCATCCAGAAGCTGAAGCTGTTTACGCTGGCAGAGAGCCTCGGCGGCGTAGAGAGCCTGGTGAGCCAGCCTTTCAGCATGACGCACGCCTCCATTCCGCTCGAACAGCGGCTGGCAAACGGCATCACTCCGCAGCTTATCCGTTTATCGGTGGGGATTGAGGATGAAGCGGATCTGATTGCCGACTGGCAACAGGCGCTGTCGTAACAGAGCGCCGTCAGGCGCCCTGCGATGTGGTAGGCATATCTCTGGCAGAGACCACCTGGTTGCGGCCCTGCTTTTTCGCGGCGTAGAGCGCAGTATCCGCCCGGTGAATTAACCCGCTGGCAATCATATGCAGCGGTTTTTCATCAAGGGGCAGGAGATCGCTTTGCAGGGTTGCGACGCCGATGCTGATGGTCAAAAAGCCGGTCGGACTGGCGGCGTGCGGACGCCGGAGGGCGCTGATATCATGCCGTACCCCTTCGGCGACGCGCATCGCCTGCGCCAGGCTGGTGCCGGGCAGGATAATTAAAAACTCCTCCCCGCCGTAGCGGCTGACGTTGTTGTTGCTGCGCAGGCGCGCCGAGGTCAGCGTAGTGGCGACCAGCCGCAGGCAGTCATCCCCCGCCTGGTGGCCCTGCGAGTCGTTGTAGTATTTGAAATAGTCGATATCCGCCAGGCAGACCGAGAGCGGGAACCCCTCCTGCAACGCGCGGTTAATCTCCTGCAACAGGCGCTCATCCATATAGCGGCGGTTAAACAGCCCGGTCAGGTGATCGTGCTGGGCATACTGCTGCAACACCTTATTGGCGTTCGCCAGCTTCTGCTCCGCCAGGCGACGCTCGGTGATATCAACCCAGGTGACCGACAACCCGACCACAATGTCCATCGCATCGCGCACCGGCACCGCCTGGATATCGTAACTGCGATCATGCCAGCTCAGCTCGCGCGACGGCGGCACACCGCCCGCTTTTGCTAAGGCAAAATCGGCAACGAAGAAGGGCCAGAACTCCGGCATCAACTGCTTAAAGTGGCAATGGGTATCTTTTGGCGCGCTGTCGCCGAGCAGTTTCGCCATCGCTTTGTTGAACATCACCAGATGCCCGCGGCTGTCGATCATGCAGAGCGCCACGGCGGTGGTGTCGTAAATGGTCTCCAGTTGCAGCACACGTTCGCCGAGGTTGGAGATATTTCTGTCGATGCCGCGATAACCGCGCAGCTCGCCCTGCTCATCGAAAAGCGGAACGCCGCTGGTCTCCAGCACCACAATGCCGCCATCGGCGCGCTGGTTGCGGTTGACCAGCCCGGAAAAGGCGCGCTTCTCTGCCACGATGGCACCAAATGCCCCCGCAACGCGCTCGGCTTCGCCAGGCGGCATAAAATCGAAAGGCGTTTTGCCAATCACCTCTTCCGGGGAAACACCCAGGAGATCCGTCACCACGTCTGACGACCAGGTATAACGCCCTTGTGCATCCACTTCCCAGACCCAGTCTGAATTATTATTTAATAATTCAAACAGATGGCTGATCTCTTCATCCCTGTGATCGTGCTCTTTTTTATCATTATTCATTTCATTGGTTCCGCATGACCTACTATGCGCTCAATAACAGCTGGAGAAGGTGATGAAGGGGTGAATCATTGACTGCATAAATACTTGCCATAGGCTCTACACTGCACAAATGCAGGATGAAAGAGAAGATGGTCTGCCACAAATTTGCGTAAAAAAAAGCGTCAGAAGCGCCTTTTTTTATCGGGAAAAGGGCTCCGTTCGCCACGACGGATAATAATAGCTGACGGCAAATAACTCCGTTAACCTTTTCGCTGAGCACGCGCGCGCAAGGCGGCGTTAAATACCGCGCTTTCTTTCATCTATTTGCTGAATGGAATCTTATCGGCGTGTGTTGAGATAACTTTGCTATTTTCACCGTTACAGCTCAGAACAGGAGCGCTGTTTATGGATCCGTTTCAGCAAATATTGAAGTCGACTATCGCCCGTACAGAGGTGACGCCGCCCGCCGTAGCGCCGCAAGCGTTGCTGGAAACGGTATTCAACGTACAGACCCTCGTTCCGCGCGTGGAGATGTTTCTTGCGCTGGCGAAAGCGCGCCGCTCGATCTACGCGCTGGGGAAAGATCTGCCGGTATCGCACGAAGAGGCGATCGCCACGATCAAGGAGGCGATCCGCCAGGCACCTTCGGCGTTTCATTCGCAAACTTCACGCGCGCTGATCCTGCTTGATCATGAGCATGAACGCTTCTGGGAGCTGGTGCGCGCGCAGATGCGCAATGTGATCCCGGCGGAAAGTTTTCACGCCACCGCCGATAAGCTCGATGGTTTCAGTGCGGCGGCCGGCACGGTGCTCTTTTTTGAGGATCAGGAGGTGGTGAGCCACCTGCAACGCCAGTATATTGCCTATGCCGAGCACTTCCCGGTTTGGTCAGAGCAGAGCAGCGGCATTGCGCAATACGCGGTGTGGCTGGCGCTGGCGGATAAGCAAATTGGC
The DNA here is from genome assembly GCF_016624785.1 of Kosakonia sp. S42. Classification (NCBI taxonomy): domain Bacteria; kingdom Pseudomonadati; phylum Pseudomonadota; class Gammaproteobacteria; order Enterobacterales; family Enterobacteriaceae; genus Kosakonia; species Kosakonia sp. S42. The sequence continues at coordinate 28,448 of NZ_JACVTW010000040.1, forward strand.
GCCAATTTGCAGCATTATCACTTGTTGATTGATGCCGATGTGCGCGCCACGTGGAATATTCCCGAGAGCTGGACGTTACGCGCCGAGATGAATTTTGGTGCCATCCTCGCGCCCGCGGAGGAGAAGACGTTTATCGACGACGAGAAGCGATTTATTGTCGCCAGATAAACCGTGGGCCGGATAAGGCTGTAAGCCGCCATCCGGCACCTGCACAACGGCAAAATGCCGGATGGCGCTGCGCTTATCCGGCCTACGCGT
>NZ_JACVTW010000041.1:0-28341 GCF_016624785.1 Kosakonia sp. S42
AGAGGTGCTGAAGGATAAGCATCTGACCGGCAGGATTTTTACTCAGCGCACAAAATATGAAGAATAGATAATTCCTGTATCTTACTCTTTTCAGACAAATGTTGCCTGAAACTTGGCAGCATGCTTTCTGAATGAACATTAAACTTATCAATGAACAAAAAAACTCGATCTGGATGCCACTGCATAAGCTATATGGCAAGCTTGCAAAGTTTTATTGATTTTATATTTAAAATAATCATATTGATAAAACAGAAGAAAAAAGATCATCTGAAAACATTAAAAGAAATATCAGTCAACCAAATATTACTTAGTGTGAGTTTCCGTTTCACCGGATGTTTGATTTTAATAAACCATCCCATGTGTTTATATGCAAATTATATGTAAATACATAAAAATTAAATCCTAATAATATTTTTCTTTGCATAAAATAAACTTGTTAGAAAGATTTATCAGAGTGCGTAATTTTTCTACAAGTTACAAATACATGCAAAAGACACGTCATTATCGGTTAATAAATTATAAAATTTGAGGTGTGTGATGAACGTTCTTGTTGGTGCTATTTCACTTGGCCTTTGTATCTATTTATTTTACGCCTTGATAAGGCCGGAAAAATTCTGAAAGCTGGAAAATTACTCACTTAATTACATTGGAGCAGCATCCATGGCTGATATTATTTTTGTAACTTTAACGCTCATTTTCTTTGGGCTAACTGCCGCTTTTCTTATTGGCTTGGATAAGATCTGAAAGGTGCAAAAATGACTGAAGACATAACACAATTTGTCATAATTCTTACCATCATGACCGCCCTGGCCGTGATGACTGGGAAATGGATGGCGCATCTGTTTACCAGCGAACGCCACAACATTGTTGAGCGAGGAACATACCGCGTTCTCGGGATCAATCCTGCCGAAAGAATGTCATGGAAACGATATTGTATGGTTCTTCTGCTCAGCAATGCCGCCATGATGTCATTGGGTTATCTGATTTTACGTATTCAGAGTTTCCTTCCCGGAGACCCACTCGCACGAGTAGCCCAAACACCGGATCTGGCCTTCAATACAGCGGCATCCTTTATTACTAACACCAACTGGCAATCTTACTCGGGCGAGTCCAGTCTTTCCAATTTCTCCCAGATGGCTGTCATTACTTTCCTGATGACCGTCAGTGCGGCAACAGGGGTTGCCGCTTCGGCTGGTTTCATCCGGGGCCTTAGCCGAAAGAGTACGGCTGACATCGGTAACTATTGGGTGGATTTTACGCGCGTAACGTACCGGCTTCTTTTGCCAATCTGCTTCTTTCTCGCTCTGATCTATGTCTGGCAGGGGATACCGCAGACGCTTAGAGCCGACGCAGTCGTGACAACCCTGGAGGGAACAAAGCAGCAGATCATCATGGGACCGGTTGCAAGCCTCGAAACCATCAAGCACATCGGCACTAATGGCGGTGGCTTCTTCGCAATGAATGCCGCTCACCCATTCGAGAATCCGACTCCTCTGACGAACACGCTGCACATGCTTAGCATGCTGCTGATACCCTCGGCGCTCACCTATACTTTTGGTGCAATGATTTTGCGCCACCGCCAAGGGTGGTCATTCTTTGGCACCTTCCTGGTTATGTTCATTGGTTTTCTCGCACTCGTTTACACCTCCGAACATGGCGGCAATCCGCTGCTGGGCCCAATGGGTGTTGATCAAAGCCAGAACTTGTTACAGGCTGGTGGTAACATGGAAGGTAAAGAATTGCGTTTCGGTATCGCTCAGACCACCATGTTTGTAACAGTCACGACAGCGGCAACCACTGGCTCCGTGGATTCGATGCACTCATCCCTTACGCCGCTTGGCGGTCTCGTGCCAATAGTACAGATGATGTTGAACAACGTCTTCGGTGGTGACGGAGTTGGTCTGATTAACCTGGTTACATTTGCGATCCTCACAGTATTCCTTGTCGGCATGATGATTGGTCGTACGCCCGAATTTCTTGGCAAAAAGGTAGGGACACGCGAGATGAAGTACGTCATGCTCGCCGTTCTGGCGCATCCGTTTAGTATCCTTGGCTTTACGGCTCTCGCTTGCCTTATGCCTTCAACCCTCGAAAGTCTTTCTAATAGCGGACCACATGGCTTCAGCGAGGTGCTCTACGCCTATACCTCCGGCACGGCAAACAACGGCTCGGCTTTTGCTGGTCTGAACGCTAACACACCGTTTTTTAATACAACAATCGGTTTAGCAATGTTAGTCGGCCGCTATCTGACCCTGCTGCCAATGATGGCTCTAGCAGGCGTGATGGCCGCGAAGAATAACATCCCTGAGGGACCGGGGACGCTTTCAACTTCCACTCCTCTATTCACTGGACTACTGGTTTTCACGATATTGATCGTCGGCGGGCTTACCTTCCTGCCAGCGCTGGCGCTGGGTCCGATCGTTGAACATTTATTGTTGCTCGCTGGCAAGACTTTCTGAGGAACCTACTTATGACAATCCCGCACAGCTCTGCAAACGACAGCGAATCGATGGCGACTTCTGCTCTTAGTGGAATTGCCCGCCCGGTCGTCGTATCCGCCATTCTCTTCATGATCGCGACCGGGATTCTGTATCCCCTGGCGACAACTGGCGTAGCCCGAATACTTTTTCCAAATCAGTCACAGGGCAGCTTGATTAAGCAGAATGGTAAACCCATTGGTTCACGCGTCATCGGGCAGTACTTTACCGAGCCGCAATACTTCCATGGGCGGCCAAGCGTCACGTCTGGGACCGACCCCAATGATACCTCCAGGACGATGGATGATCCGTACAACGCTTCGGCCAGCGCGGCAAGTAATCAGGGTGCCATCAGCAAGAAACTGCTTGAGGCGGTGGCTGAACGCGCGGCTGCCTATCGCAAAGATAACGGTCTTGCTCCCGACGCAAAAGTTCCGGTCGATGCGGTCACCGCATCGGCATCTGGTTTGGATCCCGACATTTCCATTTTGAATGCACAATTGCAAGCACCGCGTGTCGCAAAGGCACGCGGGATAGCTGAGTCATCGGTTCTTGCGATGGTAGAGCGAAGCACGAAGGGGCGACAATTGGGTGTGCTTGGAGAATCTCGCGTAAACGTACTTGAACTTAATCTGGCGCTGGACAAAGCTGCTCCAGCCCGGCAGGCAATGAAATAAGAACGGGTGCAACCATGTCACAAAAAAAAATAATCGCACCGCAGGGTGCAAATCCGGCTACCGGTTCCCGGTCGATTTCGTGGATTTCGGTCATCAGCGAATCCTTCCGGAAACTTTCGCCTTCGATTCAGATACGTAATCCGGTGATGTTCGTCGTGTACCTCGGCAGCATTGTCGCAACAATATTGGGCGTTCAGGCACTTCGCGGAAGCGGTGATGCTCCTGCAGGGTTCATTTTCGCCACTGCAGCTTGGCTCTGGTTCACCGTACTTTTTGCCAATGGGGCCGAGGCATTGGCGGAGGGACGCGGCAAAGCGCACGCTGAAGCCCTGCGCGCGACACGACGCAAAGTCGTTGCACGAGTACTAAAAGAGCCGAAAATTGACAGTGTCTCATGGATTGCGCCAAGCGATGAATTGCCTGTCGGTGCGTATGTGTTGGTCAACGCCGGTGAGATCATTCCCTCGGATGGTGAAGTTATGGTCGGGACGGCTTCGGTTGATGAGTCTGCGATTACAGGTGAGTCTGCGCCTGTCATCCGTGAGGCAGGTGGTGATTTTTGCTCTGTCACTGGTGGCACGCGCGTCCTGTCCGACTGGATTATCGCTCGTGTGACAGCTAAGCCAGGTGAAGCCTTTCTCGACCGCATGATTGCTATGGTGGAAAGTGCGAAACGTGGAAAGACGCCAAATGAAATCGCTTTGACGATCCTGCTTGTCGCGTTAACTTTGATCTTCCTGGTGGTTTGCGCAACGCTTTTACCGTTTTCAAGCTTCGGCGTACTCATTAATGGTGCCGGAATAAGCGTTAGCCTCACGGTACTCATCGCTTTACTTGTTTGTCTTATTCCTACCACCATTGGTGCATTGCTGTCGGCCGTCGGGATCGCCGGTATGAGCAGAATGATGCATGCCAATGTACTCGCTACCTCTGGGCGCGCGATTGAGGCGGCTGGGGATGTGGATGTACTGCTTCTTGACAAGACAGGTACGATCACACTGGGTAATCGTGAAGCCACTGGATTCCATCCCGTTCCGGGCGTTGAAGTAAGTGTGCTCGCCGAGGCGGCTCAGTTAGCGTCGCTTGCGGATGAAACTCCGGAAGGCCGATCTATTGTTGTACTGGCTAAGGAGCAATTCAACATTCGCGGTCGTGAGCTGTATGATGCCAGATCCATTGCGTTCAGTGCCCATACTCGCATGAGCGGCATCGACATTGGTCAGCGCCAGATTCGTAAGGGTGCTTCCTCCGCAATTGACGAGCATATCGAGCAACTTGGCGGAATATTTCCCAACGCAGTAACCGAAATTGTTAACGAGGTTTCAAGGCGTGGCGGCACACCTCTTGTGGTTTCAGATGGCTCCCGGGTGCTGGGTGTTATCGAACTCAAGGATATTGTCAAAGGCAATATCAAAGAGCGTTTTGCAGAATTACGGGGCATGGGCATCAGGACTGTGATGATCACCGGTGACAACAAATTGACGGCAGCGGCGATAGCTGCCGAAGCAGGCGTGGACGAATATCTGGCGGAGGCGACGCCCGAGGATAAGTTACGGCTGATTCGGGAGTACCAGGGCAACGGGCATCTTGTTGCAATGACGGGTGACGGCACTAATGATGCACCAGCTCTGGCACAGGCGGATGTAGCGGTCGCAATGAACAGCGGAACCCAGGCAGCCAAGGAAGCTGGCAATATGATCGATCTTGATAGTAATCCGACCAAGCTGTTGCGCGTGGTGGAAGTTGGCAAACAGATGATCATGACACGTGGTGCGTTAACGACCTTTAGCGTTGCAAACGACCTTGCGAAATATTTTGCCATCATTCCCGCCGCGTTCGTGGCTACCTATCCGGCATTGAGTGCTTTGAACATTATGCATTTGCATAGTCCAGGCTCAGCTATCCTGTCGGCCGTGATCTTCAATGCGCTGATTATCGTAGCGCTAGTTCCGCTGGCATTGCGCGGAGTAAAATATCGCGCGGAGCCGGCCAATCGACTCCTCAAGCGAAATCTCTTGATTTATGGCCTTGGTGGCATTATCGCACCATTCATCGGGATAAAACTGATCGACCTTGTGTTGACTCCGTTTCTCTGATTCTGGCGTATTATTGTTTACAACGCTTCGTATAAAGAGAGAATTATCAAAATGAAAGTGGATCGTCCGGATCCCGACGAACTTTTGCGGGTGGTCAATAATGACGGGAACCCGCTCCATCGCGGGCGACTAAAAGTCTTCTTCGGCATGTGTGCTGGTGTGGGTAAAACCTACGCCATGCTCCAGGCAGCGCGCCAGCGCCAGGCCGAAGGAGTGGCGGTCGGAATCGGAGTTGTGGAGACGCACGGGCGAGTGGATACCCTGGCACTTATTCAGGGCATCCCTCAGTTGCCTCTCAGAAGAACAAAGCTGAGCGGGCGGGAGGAGGAAGAATTTGATTTGGACGGGGCGCTGACGTCTGGTTTGCAATTGATAGTCGTTGATGAACTGGCACACTCAAACATTGCCGACAGCAGACATACAAAGCGGTGGCAGGATGTCGAGGAATTGCTTGACGCAGGCTTAGACGTTTACACAGCTTTGAACGTGCAGCATCTCGAAAGCCTCAATGATATTGTCAGCGGAATAATCGGAGTTCGCGTTCGTGAAACAGTGCCGGATCGGGTTTTTGATAGCGCGTCCGATGTCGTGTTAGTCGATCTTCCAGTGGATGATCTCCTCGCGCGGTTGAACTCAGGTAAGGTTTACCTACCTATCTCAATCGAACAAGCGCAGCGTAATTTTTTTCGTCGTGGTAATTTGATTGCATTACGCGAAATTGCGTTGCGCCGTGTGGCGGACAGAATCAATGCTGATGTTCACGTGTACCGGGTTTCGAACGCGATCCGGAACATATGGGCTACACGCGAGTTGCTGATGATATGCGTCAGTGCTGACTGTTCTCAGGAAGTGCTGATCAGAGAAGGGGCAAGGCTTGCGCAATACCTTCAAGCGAAATGCGTTGTGGTTCATGTAGATCAGCCGCTAGCAACCACTGAATTCGGTTCAAAAGATGCGTTGTCATATCTCGCACGTTGTACTCAGTATGCTGGTGGCGAGTTTGCCAGCATTTCTGGCCAGGACATTGCACAAACTATTCTGAATTATGCCAAACAACGCAACGTCACCAAGCTCATTATGGGTAACGCTGCCGCGCGTGTATTTATTCCGTTCAAAACACAACTTGTGGATCGAATTGCCCGGCAAAACCCCGAGATGGGGCTAATATTGCTGCGCCTAGGCGACACACCGAGACGGGTTAAACGCCGGAGAATTGAAATTTCCAGGGGATGCGTGGCGTCGCTATTGATTGCCGTGATTGCATGCCTTGTGACGACGGCCGTCGCTGGCTGGCTGCTGCGCTTTTTTGATCTTTCCAACGTAATTATGCTTTTCCTGATCACTGTGGTATTCATCGCATTGCGCTTGGGACGTGTCGCGGGTGCATGGGCGTCTATAGTTTCCGTGGCCTCATTCGACTATTTCTTCGTTGAGCCGCGCTTCTCCTTCAGTGTTACCGATACACAGTATATATTCACTTTCGGGCTGATGTTAGTCGTCGCAATCATCATTGGTCAGCTTGCTGCAAGACTGAGTGCCGAGGCAAGAGCGGCACGCGACGGAGAGCGACGAGCCTCCGCACTGGCACGTGTGACACGTGATTTGTCGGGGACAATTGTGGTCGAGCAAATAATTGCCGTTTGTCAGGAAACTATTGGTCCGCTAATTGAGACTCAGATAGCGTTAATTCTCCCCAATGATGTGGGACGTCTGGTGGAAGAGCATCAAGCGAACTTCGTCGATCTACCGACTGCACAGTGGACTTTCGATCACATTGAGGAATCAGGGCATGGAACCCAGACGCTGAATGGGGCAAAGGCCTTGTATTTGCCTTTGAAGGCACCTATGGCGATACGTGGCGTGCTTGCTGTACTGCCACCCATGTCCGGGACTGTAGCGGATCGCAGGCTTATTGATGCTATCTGCTCCGCGATAGCGCAGGCGCTGGAGCGTATTTATTTTGTTGACGTTGCCAGGGATACGATCGTACGTATGGAGGGTGAGAGGATGCGTAACACCCTGCTGTCCGCGGTTTCACATGATCTCAAAACTCCCCTCACTGCAATTCGAGGATTGGCCGAGATTCTGGAACATCCTCAGGATATTGCCGAGTCGGAGTGTATAGATATCGCCCGCTCTATCCGCGCCGAATCAGATGAGCTAAGGCGTCTGGTTTCCAATTTGCTTGACCTGGCTCGTATTCAGAGCGAAGGTGTCAAGCTACAGAAGGAATGGCACTCACTGAGTGAGATTGTAGGCATCGCGATTGCAAGGTCAGCCAACATATTGCAGCCGCGAAGAGTGCTGACCGATCTGCCGCCAGAGTTGCCGCTCGTGGAGATAGATGCACTTCTTTTGGAACGTGTCCTGAACAATCTTTTCGACAATGTGGCGAAGTATACGCCATCGACCAGTACGATAACTGTTCGTGGACGTAATGCAGGAGATTCGATGTACCTCTTCGTCGAGGACGATGGACCTGGCTTGCCGACTAATAATACTGATGTCCTGTTTGAACCTTTTGCTCGCGGGCAAAAAGAATCGTCCATTGCAGGAGTGGGTCTTGGTTTGGCACTATGCCGAAAGATCATCACCGCGCATGGTGGAACCCTCAGTGCAAAATCACGTAAACCCCATGGAGCGATTTTTAAAATTTGCCTACCCCTGCGCACATCACCGAGCATAGACTTCGAGGTAAGGGAGAATGAGCAAACAGAAAATCCTGATCGTTGAAGACGAATCGAATATACGGCGTTTTGTTCGAATAGCGCTGGAGAAGGAGGGAATGTCTGTTTTTGAGGCTGACTGCGGCGAAAGAGCACGCCTTGATACTGTAACACGAAGACCAGATTTAATTATCGTGGATCTCGGTCTTCCGGACACCGATGGGAAAGATCTTATACGAGAATTAAGAGGCTGGACCTCTGTGCCTGTACTCGTGCTTTCAGCTCGAGAGCAAGAGGAGGAAAAAGTTAAGGCGCTTAACGTCGGCGCGGATGATTACCTTATCAAGCCATTTGGCATTCCGGAACTGGTGGCACGTATCCATGCGCTCCTGCGACGATCGCAAACGATATCCACTGCTGATGGAGCGCTCTCCTCGCGTGTCAGGTTCGGTAATGTTACAGTTGATCTTGCAACATACGAAGTGATCCGAGATGGCTCTTTGGTCCATTTGACACCCATCCAATTTCGTTTGTTAAGTGCATTGGTTCGAGGGAATGGTAAGGTTCTAACATACCGAACGCTCCTGCTTCAAATATGGGGTACCTCTTACTCTGACAGGGCGCATTATCTACGTGTATACATGATGCAGTTGCGTCAAAAGCTTGAAGAAGATTTTTCGCAACCCAAATACTTGATTACTGAATTGCAGGTTGGATACCGGCTGGCTGGCTTGACGGTCGAAGTTATTACTTAAGCCAGCGTTTCTGCCTGACAAAGAGATCAAAATGGATCTGCTGAGTGATTAGGCCTTGGACAACGCTGTACAGGTTGCTTCATGCAAAGCATCAATATTAATTTACGAGCGGAGTAAACAGTAAACCAAGCGTGGGCAGATTCAACATATTACCATTTTCTCAATTTGGAAAACCACCGTGAGCTGTAATAGTGGTCAGCGAAATGAGTACCACATTAAGATATATCTACACTTTTTTGTGAGGATAGTTAGGATTTTTCATAATGCTTTATTATGCGCAAAGCCGTACAGTAGCGATGAGCATGTTCTTTTATCAGGTGAGAGCGATGAAGAAGCGTTTGGTGGGAAATAATAATGTCAGCGCGTTGTCATTATCGATGTATCACGTCCTGGTTCCAGTATTCCCTATTAACAGAATCACGCGATATAGTCTGGTGACTCTGTTGCTAAGTGTTTGTATGAATGTTTCATCTTTTGCAGGAGTGATTCCTCCACCCGCGCCGACCCACGTTGTAATGATTTCCTGCAACTGTGAAAGTGCACCGATACGCCGGGAAGTTATCAGGGCAGTTGAACGACTGGGCGGAACTCTGCTGTATGAATATACGCAGATGCCCGGTGTTGCGGTAAGTGTACCTGACAGCAAAGCAAAGGTTTTTTTGCAGAAAGTTCTTTTAGTTCCGTCCGTTATCTATGTGTGGCAGAGTGGGACGGTCGATCTGCATTGATCTGGCACAGTTATGAACTGACCCATGACAATATATTCTCCGTATGCTGCCGATGAGCTTGATCATACTATTTTCGCGGAAAAACAGTGATACTGTTTGTTTTTCTTCGTGGATGAACAGGCAGTTCTCGTGTGGTATGTATGAACGGTTATGGTTGACAAACCCGTCTGAAAGAGAACCAAAAGCATTTACATTCAACCTCTTCCCTTTTTATGTTTGATAAAAACTGTATGGTATGAACGCCGTAAATATTGGTCAATGCGGAACTGCATAAAGGTCATTGTTGCTGCTGATTACTCAACCTAGACACTGTTTCCCCTCAATCAATCGGCAGGACTTTTTATTCTGGCTGCGGTGTCTGGTTGGCAAGCACGGTCAGCGGTGCATCAAAAAGTAAATCATAATTGGAGGAAGCCCATCTACTAGAGCCATAACGGATGACAAGGCCCACATCTTCGCTAGCAATGTTATTGTTTGTAATTTAATCGATAGCGGGGTGCGAGTAATAACTCCATTTTATTGATAATGACTTATCGTGAGATAATGCCTAATCACTGGTGCATGAACACCTTGCTGCCAGTCGGGGTAATCTTGCACAGGAAGCCGGGAACCAGTGTATCACGCAGTTCGGCTGGCTGCACTTAGGCTTGTGCCACATCAATTGTAGAATTGGTGAGCTTGATCTTTGACATGATGACTCCTCGGATAAATCCGATTTTCAGAAACCCGATAGAAGCCAGCGAACCAAAGTTGGGTCAAGTTTTGGGAAACACCGACACATGATGGTCGCGACTAAGATTTTGGTAAACATGATGTATATAATCTAGGCGTGTACCAGCGGAATGCGGTACTGGAGTCATAGTGAGATAAAAAACGCCCCGTAATCGGAGCGTTTTTGCCAGGTTGCCACCATACCGTGACGCGGGAAAATCAGCGATTTTCTTTAATAAAGTGTGCCAGATCAGCAGGGGTTTTTAGCACGGTGGCGACTTCAGTCGGCGGGATCATGCAACCGTAAACGTCCTGCACTTCCAGGACCATATCCACGGCGAGAATCGAGTCTAGAATATTCGATTCGATTAACTCATCATTGAACCCCACTTTGCGGGAGAGAATTTTTTCAAACAGCGCAAGAATTTCTTGTTCCATAATATATTCCAGAATGATCAGTTAGTGCGGGCGTGCGTATCCAGCAACTTGCGGTCGATTTTGCCGTTAGGATTCAGCGGTAAGGCGTCTTTGATAATGATTTGCGAAGGCATCATATAAAAGGGGATCACCTTCGACAGGGAATGTTTAATGGCCTCAGGCGCAAGCTTCGTCACACAGAATGCGGTAATACGTAGCACACCGCCGCCGGATTTCATCAGCGGCAAAACCACCGCTTCACTGATGCCGGACATGGCCAGCAGGCGGTTTTCAATCTCATTAATTTCAATACGGTAGCCATTAATTTTGATCTGGCTGTCATTGCGCCCCTGGCAATACAGCACCCCCTCTTCGTAACCGAGATCGCCCGTGCGGTAACCGCTGTAAGCTTCTGTTTCGCGGTGCAACAACTTCTCGGCATTCTCTTTCGCCAGGCCGAGATAACCGCGCATCACGTTTTTGCCCCAAATGATCAGCTCGCCGTCAGCCGTAATCTCCATTCGCGATTCCGGCATCATCACGCCGATCGGTAACAAATCATTGTCGCTATTCAGGATAGCGTCGGTTATCTCGATCACCGTGGTGGCGATGGTTGCTTCAGTCGGACCATAAGAATTGAGGATCTTCGCCTGCGGGAAACAGCGGCGTAACTGCTTCACCAGTACTTTGTTGAGCACTTCACCAATAAAAACAAACACATTCAGCGCAGGCAAATAATCGCTGTTGAACTGTGGCGAGAGCAGCTTCTGGTAGGCAAAAGAGGGGGTGGAAACCCACACCGAAACCTCGTTGTCTTTCAGACGGTCAAGCCAGTTTCCTGTGGCGATATCCTCTTTAGCATTGAGCACGATATGCCCGCCGGTCGCAAGGTTCGCCAGCAGCGGGATAAGCGACAGATCGAAGCTGAACACGGCATGGTTCATCAGCACGGGATTTTCTGGTAGTGCAAAGTCCTGTCTCACCCACTTCATAAAATGCCACACACTTTCACGACCAATTTGTACCCCTTTGGGTTTACCGGTGCTGCCAGAGGTGAACATGATATAGGCAAGATCCCGCTCAACCAGCGGCTGGCCAGTCTCTGCAGTGGTAACAAACTGACGGGTCGCCACATCGTAGTACCACGGGGCACTGGCCAGGTGGCAAATTTCTTTCAGCCGCTCCTGCGGGTAGATGCAATCAACCGGAATATACGGAATATTGTGCAGCAAACAGCTATAAATAGCGACGGCAAACTCTGCCTGCTGATGTCCATATAATACCACTGGCGCACCCGCGACCTGATGGCAGCGCTGGTAACGTTGTACCCAGTCTGTCACGGCGGCGACAAGCTGCGCCCAGGTTAATGACTCGTCGCTGCCACTGATCGCCAGTTGCTGCGGGTTGGCGGGATCGAGTAATACCGTACGCAGGAAATCGTGCAATTTCTGAAGCTCGTTATGAAGGTTCATAGAGGTGACATTCCGCTAAAAATGTAGAGAGAAGCCGCAGCGCTTGCCAGCGTTAACAGACGTCCGCATAAGCTAACAACCGGATACTGGAGCCAGTTGGTGAGCGCCGGACTGCGTTTGGCTGACCACTGAAGCATGTTATGTGCAATGGAAATGGCGCCAAACAGCGCGCCGCTGATAACATAATGTCGTTCAAGTCCGTTCCATGCCCCCATACAAAACAGGGTGCAGAAAATACTGATGTTCTGAGCCAGCGTTTTGTTCTGACGAAAGAAATTGAGTTTCATCAGATTCATATACACTGGCATAAACACCACGTCCCGCAGCCACACCGACAGACTGATATGAAAGCGACGCCAGAAATCCTGCGGGTTTTTCGCCAGGATGGGCATATTAAAATTCGCCGGGATATTGAAGCCAAATAACTGCCCGGCGCCAATCGCCATATTGCTGTAACCGGCAAAATCGAAATAAAGATAGGCGCTGTAAGCCAGCGACATCACTATGCCAACGATGAAGGTAAACTGGCGATGGCTCCACGGCTGAATAACCAGATTATCGATCAACATAGCGAATAAGAATTTCTGAATAATACCGATGAAGATCTGCTCTATTGCTATCAGAAATTGCTCACAATTAAGCGCGAATGCCGGTTTATTTATGTCATTTACCCATGTCCGCCAGCGGTACATCGGGCCAGCCAGGATAATAAACGGCATAAACAGATAGCAAAAATAGTGCAGGATATTGCGGCTATCTTTTTTACTGCGGTACAGCAATACATCGATGGCGCGAAAGGTCATGAACGAAAGGCCAAGCATGCCCCAGTGGTTGTTGAGGTGTAACTTCACCAACAACAACGGCAGTAGTGTCAGGCTGACCGCCTGCCAGGTTTTTAACCAGCCTTTCTCTTTTAAGGCCACCAGTATATAAAAGCTTAGAAACATCACAACGGGAACAACATAATCCCCCTGGAAAATGTATCCCCAGCTGAACGCTGCCAGTACGGAAAACGCCGCTAAATAGGTCAAGCGAAAACGCAATATACGATTCACCAGCGCAAAAACCAAAGCGAATGAAAACAGAAAGAAAAAAAAGGTTCCGGAGCTATACATCATTCATTCCTCAGAACTTTTGATACTCAAAATGCACTTTTATATTCATGCTCCCATCCACCGAGGACCACGCGATGACGGTCACCGCCAGAAATAGATAAAGAAAAAAAAGCTGGATCGCGTATTTCATCATTTAAAACTCTCAACAATAAAGCGGTCCATCGGTATCCATGCCAGATCGGTGGGGTGAAGGCGATCCCAGTTCCAGCCATCCTGATATGGCATGGAATACATATTCAGATAGGGAATATTGTTTTCTTTGAGGATCGCTGTTGTCTGCGTCACCGCAGGCTGCACCAACTCAGGGTTCTGCACCGCGCGGCGGTTAATTGCATCGATGATCACAACAACCTGCACATGACGCTCTTTCAATAATTTAACCATGGCGCGAAAGGCATTCAGTTGTTCTGGTAGTATCGGGGAGTTGTCCCACACTTCTGGTTTTTCACCCAGAATATAGACAGATTTGTCCATCCACAGGGTGGCGGCGCTTTCATGCCGGGTTTCGTTTAGTTCACGGGCATGCGCCAGTTCGCGTTCCCAGTCTGGCGTTATCGCGGCAGCAGGTTGCTGTGGCCACGGCTGCGCAGACTGCGATTTGATGTGCAACATTGCCAGCCAGTCGTTTTTAATCAGCGTACAGAAATTGGCAAACTGGAAACTGATTTCCTGCCAGAGATTGTCCAGACTCCAGCCCGCAACGTTCATTTGTGCAAACGTTAAATGGCTGACCTCTTTCTTGTCCATTTTTTGTAAATAATTAACCAGCAAAGGACGAGTTTGCTCATTTTGCATTAACGGATTAAACATCGGTGCCGGAAAAAGGTTGGCAAAAATAGCCGGCGGAACACCATTAGAATAAAAGCTATCAGGTGCCAGCAGCAAAACGACTTTGCTGTTTGCGTTAAGATCGTTTTTAAAACGCGAAAACAGTAAAAAATGTGTAATACTGTCATAAAAGCTATCGCCAAACGCCACAACCGGACGGTGCAAATCATTATTCAGATAATTATATACAGCGTAATGTTCTTCTTCGGATGTAGCGACTTCAGACGCGCCAATAAAAAAAATCGCATTGCCCTGTAATGCATGAGAAATAGTGGCCATTTTCTCCGCTTGCTCTTTTTGCGTTCCTTCCATTGATGTAATCAACGGTTGAAATTTAAGCGGCGGATCGAAACTTGTCACCAGCGGGTGAACACTAAGAAACAGGGTGGCGAGAACAGCCATCAGGATATGTAGGTAGAAAGCATTCTTAAGTTTCATTATAGTATTAAAAAAATATGATATTCATTTGTTTAAATTTTGTTGGTTTTCTACTTTACAGGTAAACGTTCTCTGTGTTCTCGACACTATATACCAGCCATCGGCTTAATGATGAGCATTGCTGTGTAACAGTATGTACAGATTTGATCTGGCGTAAAAAGGTGTACTCATTCACGAGTGAATTTTAACTTATGCAGATGTTTTAAGTGGCTTTTTTGTCAGGCTATGTAGTGCATTTTTTAAACGTGCTTAAGTAAGAACTCAAGTGTGGGGTATAGTTGTTCTCGTTCTTTCGTCTTATCTTGCACTGTGATTGAGGGCATCATTGGGTGGAGTGCCCCCGTTCCCGTAGATATTCACTGTCCTCACGACAAGGCCCTTCGAAGGCCTCTGGATTGACGCCTCCCAGGTGGCTGTGGCGTCGGGCCCGGTTGTGGAACACTTCGATATAATCAAAGATATCAGCCCGGGCCATGTCCCGGTTTTTATAGACCGCTTTCTGATGCGCTCTTTGATACAGCCAGCCCTGCCAGGTCCGTATGTAGGTAATATCCGTTACCCAGACCTGGTTCGGTTTAACGACTGTGAACTCCCGATGTACCCGGTTAGGAGCAATTACTGACGGACGTCCTCGTGCTCCTCGCGGGATTTTATAGCCATGTACGGCCTTGATTCTGTTCTGCCGCATAATTTTCGCTACCCTGTTTTTACTGCATACCTCTCCGGTTTCTCGCAGGCCACTGTGGACCCGCCGGTATCCATAAACGCCGCCACTCAGGGTATAAGAGTCGCGGATAAGCGTCAGCAGCCACTGATTATCCTGCTCTCCAGCTGATACCGGGCAGTGGAGCCAGACGTAAAAACCGGAACGGGCAATCTTCAGAACCCGACACATCAGTGTGATCGACCAAACCTGACGGTGATCGTTAATGAAGCGGTACTTTAGTCGGGCTCCCTTGCAAAGTACCGAGCCGCCTTTTTCAGGATATCCCGCTCCTCCTCAGTTCGCTTGAGCTGCGCTTTCAACCGGAGGATCTCCGTCCGGGCACCCAGCAGATCCTGCGCCTGGTGCCCGCTGGCATCAAGTTTTATAGAACGGATCCATTTATAAAGGCTGTGTTGCGAGACGCCCAGACGTTCAGAAACGTCGGCGACGGAATAGCCCCGCCCGGTGATCTGGCGGACAGCTTCGTCTTTAAACTTAGGGGTAAATCGTGGTGTGCCCATAGACTCCTCCTGTGCTCAAAATATAGGGCAGATTTGTCTACAGGCACGGGGCACTCCATAAAGCAGCATTCGTTGTCCGGCAAATACCGGTCATCAGGAAGAAAATAGCCGATTGGGCGTGCAGGTGGGAGCAAACCGGTGTCTGAAATATTGACTCAGTCGCTTCCGGTGCTATAGTGAATATATATGGTGGATCCCCATGAGCGGCGGAGTGCAAAAGCTGTACTTTCGTAAACATATTGCCACAATCAAGCGCGGGTCAGGATTTCAGCTTACATCTGGCCCACCGGGAGGCACCCGGCACCATACACAATAACAAAAAAAGTGTTTTACTTCAAGCTAACGCCTCTGCCCGCCCACTGGACGGGCTTTTTTTAACAAACGTTATTTTTGCAATGTAATCGCACAGTTTGGGACGTAGAGTAAGGTTTAGTTTAAAGGGAGACTGATGTTCCAAGAGCAACTTATAGATTTTGTTCACCGGCCACTCCTTGTATAACCGATGGCATAGCGTAGCAAGTTTTCTGGCCCGACTCTGTTCAGTTTGCAGCTTCCGATACGCTCAGCAGGGAACTCATTGCCCAGTGTTATAAAACAATGAATAACGGGATCTGACGCAGACTTTTGGCGGTGCGCTGATTAAAATTGCTAAAGTTTCCTGCTATCAGACCGATAAGCTTTTTACACATATAACATCTTCATCTGCCAGTATTCTACTGTCCATATCACTACGGACTGATAACCACGCAGCTGCCGGGGCCCGCACTGTTGAGGGAATGACCGTAAGGAAGGATCAGAATTAACAGGCTGTGTATGCCCTTTCCCGGCGAGCTGTTTGGCCTGGGAGGGATCCACCGGTGAAGAATATTCTATTTTTTTGAAAAAGCCTGACTGGCGTGGGCTGAGCCCTGCGACATTATATTTGATGTCGTGGAGATGAAACAGGTCAACCGGGTTTTTGCCGGTGGTGGTGACCCGCTCATTTCTCAGGCTATCATGTGGATAGTTTCGGCAACCCACAGGATTCGCCGCCGGTTGCCTCAGACAGGGAACCTGAACCGTCCCTTTCTGTTGTATTCCGGGATCCGGAAAAGTTTGCCTCGGTATTTCTCGCCATATGCCGGGCACCCACCGTTTAAGGAGGGTGACAATGTCCTTATCGATGCGCTAGAGGTCTTGGTTTTCCTGGAAGATAGGTATTGCCATTTCTGGGGGGCTGCGTGCGACCTGCCATGAACCGTCATCTGCCCGTGAGCGATGCGCGATTGGCTGCTGACCAATCCGGCCAGCTTTCCGCCACAGATTATTCGCTTGCAGTTTCTTTAATCTGGAAACCGGTCCCCGGACTTTTCAGCGAACGAATGGCTGGGTGCAGGCAGAATTGCGCGAGTATCTATACTGACAGACCGGCATTTGCCAGCCGGTGAATATGCTGTCGCGTGGCCGTTACAGTCGACCTGGCTGACAGAATGAAATTATTTTTTCAGGGAGTCAGATTATGCTGGTCCTTCTGGGAGGAATTGTTGTTCTCCTGACCGTATGGGGTGGGTACGTGCTGTCAGGTGGCGACAGCGGTGCACTGGTACAGCCTTATGAACTGCTGATTATCGCTGGTGCCGCAGTCGGGGCTTTTTTCGCGGCCAACAGCGGGCAGGCCATTCTTGCCACGGGCCGTTATTGCCCGCTGCTTTTTCGTGGACCTCGCTATACGCGGGAGCTGGGTATTGATGTTATGTCTCTCCTTTTCCGTCTACTGAGACGGGCGCGGCAGCAGGGGATTTTCTTCCTCGAGACGGACATCGATTCCCCGTATACCAGTCCGGATTTCCTGCGCTACCCCCTTATTCTGGCTGACAGTCGCCTAACAGAGTTCATTACCGATTATCTGCGCCTGATGCTGTCCGGGAACATGAATGCGTGGCAGTTGGATGCGCTGATGGAGCAGGAGCTGGAGACACTGGAAGAGGAAGGGGAGGTCCCGGCACAGGCACTGGGCAGGCTGGGGGATTCCCTGCCTGCGTTTGGTATTGTGGCCGCCGTGCTGGGCGTCATCCACACCCTGTCGGCCGCAGACCGTCCGGCGGCGGAAATGGGGGCGCTTATCGCCCAGGCGATGGTGGGCACATTTCTGGGCATTCTGCTGTCCTACGGATTTATTACGCCCCTTGCAGAGCGACTGCGGCTGCGCCACGCCGAAAGCCTGCGGATGCTGCAGTGCGTCAGGATGATCCTCATTGCGGACCTAAACGGCTGTCCACCCCAGACGTCGGTTGAGTTCGGGCGTAAAGCGCTGTACAGCGATATCCGACCGTCTTTCACTGAGATCGAGGCCTGCATTGTGGACATCCGGAAAAGTATTAATACAGAGGCGTAGCCAGTGAACTTCTCCTGCAGATATGGTGACAGTGATAAGCAGCCTTCTGTGTAATGAGAGAGCTTTGTATTTCAAAGACCCTGCTTACCAGACGCATCTCGTCCCGGGGGATAAATGAAATAAAATCATTCGGCCTGGCCTCTTACAGGGCCCGCATCATTTCAATCTCTTTTATCGTGGCGTATCTCTTTTCATCGACTTAAACCCCAGATTTGCGCTAATTGTTCTTTTCAACTCGCTGTGATTGTATTCTAATAATTTTATTCCAGTATTTGATCCGCCAATGCTCCCCGTTCGGTGGATGTTGGCCTTTTCGTTTCAGCCTCGTCAGTTCCCTCCCATGAACCATCCCGGTATCTGAAATTATCCAGTACTTTATTCCGCGTGCCGGGAATTCTGTCTTTAAATATTATATAGAGACGGTCAAATGGCGGCTTCCAAATTCACCGGAAACCCTGTCCAGGACACTCGGTGTCAATATATATACTCCACATCCATGCCGGGCAAGTTCAGCAGGCCTGCCACCATGTCATCAAGCCCCTGTGCATGTTCCGGATTCAGTATTCCTCAGGAACCAGACATCAAAATAAATGACTACTCTATGAGTATCGAGTATAACGCAGGTTAATTGTAATTTTCACATTCAGGTCGTTTTTATTTTTCTCCGCTTTTCCTGCCATGGACACTCTCGCAAACATATATACTACTGTGGAAAGAAATACGCCTTATACCAGAAGAACCTGGATCACTACCGCACTAGCCTGCGGTTTAACGGCGCCCTGGCTTACGGTGAAATCGCAAAGCGGCTAAACATCAACACCTCCGTTACGCGTAAAATATTCAAACGTTTTCGTCGCACAGCTATTAACTGGCCATTGCAGGAGGAATACACGCCTGAGCGCCCCGAGTAAGAGCTTAATGAACGCGACCTAGGTTTGTGTGATAGAACTGACACGGAAATACGATGTTAACGATAACCTGAATTTAACTGGTATAATCTACATCTCTAGGGCTGCTGGAACCTGTCAGCAGAGCCACCCTCATTCCTGTCACCGTAGAACCTCTTCTGCCGCCATCCAGGCACAACGAGGCCGTATCAGCAGACCTGAACCGGTCATCTGTTGCAGGCTGACGCTACTGGGTGGAGATCCGAGTCTGATCGGGCCACTTACGCCGGAGCTGCGTGCTTTCGTCAGCGAATTTGGGAAGGATGATGCATGATAAACTTCCCCGTCGGCGCACGCATCTGACTGATCGCCGGCGTGGCTGACATGCGTAACAATTTAACGGCCTTGCTGCAAAGGCGCAGTACGTTGTGGGACGATCCTTTCAGCGGGCACTTGTTTGGCAGGTAACCCGTAACGGTAAAGTCCACCTGACGCCGACACAGTTGCTCATGCTGCTGGAAGGAATTTTAATACATCCTCAGCGAATGAAACTCTTGGCCTGCGCACGTCAGTTACGCTAAAGCAGCGCATGGTGCTCGCGCACTCTCTGACGAAAATATTCGTCTCCGGGCCTTGCTGGACACGTAGTAGCACGCAATCCGGAAGATGGTGAAGTATAACCACCTTCTGTAGCAGCGGATGGCGCGCTGGTTGCTGAATTGCAGTGCATGCAGTGCATGCAGTTCTGCAAAAGCCCCGAAAATCTACCGCCTCTTCCCTGCGAAACCTGAATGCTGTCGCTGGCGAAACAACCTGCCCGTCGTGCGATAGAGTTGGCCTGCTGTCGCGCATTGTTACAGCAAAATCCGCGGAGTATACCTCTAACTATCGTCAGTCGTAAATAAACCGCCGTCAGGGCGCGGAGCTGAACCGTGTCACGCTGGTCCTGTGCGATCGTCGAGCTGCTGGAGCAGTTGTATGACCTACTGCGTCAGTATGTGTTGTGCCGGGCAAGATCCATTCAATACGATATCCCTGTGCCGGTGCGGGAGCCGGGCAGCGGCAAACCCGGAGATTGGCTATGGGTCACGTGTGGGAACGATTGTAGTGCGGGTTCACAACTTCCCACGGCGATGTTGTTAGCGTACTAACCGGATCGTAGGGTGTTCATCCGCAGTAACATTTTGTCGGGTACAACGGCAGATGCGTAGTCCTGTACTAAAACGGATGAATTACCGAGGCGGCCTGTATGGCGCACGTCCGGCGAAAAATCTACGGCGTTCATGCCCGTCCCCGATCGACAGCTCACCAAAGCACTGAAGCGCACCGGTGAGCTGTACGCCATTGAGGAGGAGATATCCGGCAGCCCGGCAGATGAAAGGCTGGCTATCCGGAAAGAGAAAACCATCTCACTGCTGCAGTCGTTGTACAACTGGATACAGGTGCAGATGACGGTGCTGTTGCGGCACCCGGATACGGCAAAGGCGTTTGAGTACCTGTTGAAGCAGTGGGGCATGAATTCAGGCATTCGTCGCGAAAGAGACCGTTAAAACTTTTAATAAATTCGTTCTGCGTTGGCTCGCCAGGTTGGATTGTGCGCACTATTCCATGCCCCAAAGGCTCATTGATCAAGCACGCGACAGGTTAACCTCGGGCCATGATCGGTTCTTATTGTCACCGGATAGCCACGAAATAGCGCAATGCTGTCCAGAATATGCGTGATCTGAGCACCCGGAATCCCGGAAGTGGCGGTGATCGTCAGACACTTTCTCGTGAAGTTATCCACACAGATCTGGCACTTAATCCGTCGGCCGCTGGCGAGTGCGTCCATGAAGAAATCCATTGGACAGGTCAGGTTTGGTGTATCCGGGCGCGGCAACTTTCAAGGTAGCTGTCATGTTTTCATGCCGTACGCTGCGTTTTCTCAGGGTTAAGTGAGACCGGCATGACCGGGGCCCGGTTTCGGATTTTCCCGGACCGCCGCTCCGGGTGATATCGCCGGGCTTCCTCATACAGCCCATGACACTTTGCAGGACTTCCACATTCAGTCCGTGATGCTTCTCATCCGGCGTCACCCAGCACAGGCCACTTCGTGTTGTACCACTGAACGAAGCGGTATACTCATCTCCGGGCACCCTCAGGGTCGCTGAACCCTTCCCGGGGCCACTGCGGGCAGTATTCAGCGTCCTGAACAGCGATTCGGAGTAAGGGGTATCGTTACTGACCCGGGGTCTGCTGTGAGAAGGCGCTATACCCAGCTCGTACAGCTTCGCCTGCACCGTGAAGCTCTTCATCGGCGCACCGTTGTCAGCATGCAGCACCAGGCCGCTGTGGCGGCATTTTTCCGACCACACGGCACGCTGCAGCAGTGCGGAGGCATACTGCCCGGACTCCTTCTCATGGACCTCCGCACCGGTTATCCTCCGGCTGAAGACATCCGTAATCATATACAGGTAAAACCGCCGTCCCGTTACCGAAGCCGGAAGATGCGTGATGTCCCGGGACCACAGCCTGTTCGGTGCCGTTGCCGTATAACTCTGCGGCCTGCTGTAGTCCCGTGTGGCCGGGCCCGCCCACGGTACCGGTCCATGCCCTGTGCCTTCATCACGCGACGGAAGCTGGACTCAGAGGCGATGTATATGCCCCGGTCTGCAAGCGCCGGGTATAGCAGGGTGGCCTGTCGGCATATTCCGGTCCGGCACAGACCTGCAGGATACGGGCGCGCTCCGCTTCAGTGAGACGGTTTGCAGGCGCGGGCCGCCGGGCAGAGAGCCGGCGGTCTTCACCACAGGTGCCACACTGACGCCAGCGCTGAAGCGTACGTAACGAGATACCCGCCAGCCTGCAGGCTCGTTGCCGGCCTGCCCCACAGCGAACCGCCTCACCATGAGCCTGGTGAGGCGCTGCCTCTCCGGAAGGGACGTCAGTCGTCCCCTTCGCTGCTCCGGAGGTCACCCGGCTTCTCCTGCAGCACCAGCAGCTCTGCTTCCAGTGCCGGACTTGCTCAGTGTACAGGCCGTTTTTTTCGGCAGTATTCGGCCAGCCCGTGCTCTGACAACGCTGACGTTTCCAGCAGCTGCTCCGGAGGGCAGACCTCGGTCAGATCATGTTTGTTTTTGATAAGCCCCTCCATTTCCAGTCGTTTACGCCAGTCATGAACAGTAGACCCCCTGACGCCGGTGTCTTCAGCAACCTGCCTCATCGTCCAGTTATAGGGCAGGAGCAGGTGCCTGATTGCTCTTTCTTTGAGTTCAGGGTCAACAGGTCTTCTTCCCATAGTAGATCCTCACGCCCCTGCTGAATAATCAGAAGCGGCAACTGCCCTGACACAGGTGGGTATTCAGGTAATCAGAATCTTGTCAGTGTTTTGCTAAAGTGAAAAGCATTGGTCCTAAAACGTTCCTGTCTATTGTTGTCGAGATTGATAAAGGAGCGGAATTTAAAAATGGGCGTCACTTGCAGCATGGCTGGGGCTGGTTCCACGGCAGCACTCGGGTGGCGACAGACAGGTGCTGATGAATATGACGACAAAAAGTGACAAGCCTCCGCGTACTTTTTTTATTCATAGCACCTGCGCTGTCGTCAGGGTAATAATGATGGTTATTTGCATTGGTAGATTAACCTTTCGAAGGGACGGCGTGATTTTAATAAAACAACCGCGGTGGTCGCTAACAAGAACACGAGAATAATCAAGTCAATACTGAAAAATAATACCGAGTATCAGACAGTTGGAAGTTAATACGCAGTCAGAAGAGTTATAGTGCACTGAAAAACGGTGACAGACTGTCTCTGCATAATCGGAACCTGATTTTTATACTGGTCTCAGGGGCTGCTCAGTTGTTGAGGCGATCGTTTGCAGATTGCCTATTTTGACACAGATTTTCCTGATGTCGATTGTTGTAAGCAACAACCCAAAACCAGATCAGTACTTGCAAAACGAAGGTAGTCCATAGATGCAGAAGGTGGCGTCTGAGTAGCATGCTTGCGGAAAGCTCCCGGGCAGACATTCCGGCTCCAGCTTTGCGGAGGTTACTGATGATCTGCTCGTCGGAAAAACGCTTCTTCATGGGAATACCTTCATGTTGCTGATGAAGGCATTACTAACATCACGTTGTGTTAATCGATGGGGAGCGGTCACTGTACAACCCCAAAAACACATTTTGGAATGTGGAACAGTAGCTCCAATCATCATTTATGCACTATAGGATAAAGAAATGGAGAAAAATATACATCAGCCAGCGGCTAAGGATCTGAAGCACCATGACCATTCACTAACAAAGATTATTTACGACCGTGAAGAACGCAGTCAGTTGGCGATTGAGCAGGGAAGATTTACTGAAGAGCACTTAATTAAACTTTACAAAAGTATCCTTGAGCAATGGTCTGCTGACTACGCTCTTTGATTAATCGATAGCCACAATTAAAAGATCATCTCTTATGGAAACATTTCTCCCGACGTCAACGACTGGCAGTTTACCAAAACTCTCCTGGCTTGCAGAGCCAGAGAAACTGTGGTCCCCGTGGAAATTACAAAATGAAGAATTGATTGAAGGGAAGAAAGATGCCCTGAGTTTGGCTCTGTATGATCAACTACGAGCAGGGATTGATATTGTCAGCGATGGTGAGCAAACGCGCTAACACTTTGTTACGACATTTATTGAGCATCTTAGCGGTGTAGATTTTGATAGACGCGAAACCGTCAAAATTCGTAATCGCTATGATGCGAGCGTATCCACGGTTGTGAGTGCTGTTGAGCGTCAAGATCTCGTTTTTGTTGAAAATGCCAGATTCTTACGTCAATTGACCAGAAAGCCGATTAAATGGGCGCTGCCTGGACCGATGACAATGATTGATACGCTCTATGATGTACACTAAAGCTGGCCTGGGAATTTGCCAAAATCCTCAATCAGGAAGCCAAAGAATTAGAAGCGGTGGGTGTCGATATCATTCAGTTTGACGAGCCAGCCTTTAATGTGTTTTTTGATGAAGTGAAAGATTGGGGTATCGCCGCATTAGAAAGAGCTGTTGAAGGGCTGAAATGTGAAACAGCAGTGCATATCTGCTATGGATACGGCATCAAAGCAAACACCGACTGGAAAAAGACACTGGGATCAGAGTGGCGTCAGTATGAAGAGGTGTTCCCAAAGCTACAAACATCCAGTATCGATATTATTTCAATGGAATGTCACAACTCTAGTGTTCCAATGGACCTGCTTGAATTAATCTACGGTAAAAAAGTGATGATCGGGGTGGTTGTGACCTGCCCCCGGGATTAGATACAATCGTCAGTTAGTAATGTCGGAACCTTCACTCTCAGAATTACCCTTTCTCCAGCCCGCTGCAAATTCAGACAGCGTCTGATAATTCAGCGTGGAATGCGGGCGACATTCGTTATAATCCTGACGCCATTCACTGATGGTTTTCCTGGCATAACTGATGTCACTGGACCAGTGTTCATTCAAGCATTCATCGCGAAAGCGTCCGTTAAAACTCTCAATAAATCCGTTCTGTGTCGGCTTGCCGGGCTGGATAAGCCGCAGCTCCAATCCATGCTCAAAGGCCCACTGATCGAGCGCGCGGCAGGTAAACTCCGGGCCCTAATCGGTTCTTATCGTAGCCGGATAGCCGCGAAACAGCGCAATGCTGTCCAGAATAAGCGTGACCTGCACGCCTGAAATCCCGAAGGCAACAGTGACCGTCAGGCATTCCTTTGTGAAGTCATCGACGCAGGTAAGGCACTTGATCCTGCGACCGGTAGCCAGCGCATCCATGACAAAATCCATCGACCAGGTCAGATTGGGTGCCGCCGGGCGGAGCCGTGGCAGACGTTCTGTTGCAAGCCCTTTACGACGACGTCTGCGTTTAATGCCCAGCCCATTCAGATGATAAAGGCGGTACACTCGCTTGTGATTAACCAGAAGCCCTTCACGGCGTAGTAACTGCCATATACGGCGGTAGCCAAAACGCCTGCGCTCCAGTGCCAGTTCAGTAATGCGCCCTGATAAATAGGCATCAGCCGCCGGACGCTGAGCGTCATAGCGGCAGGTCGACAGGGACAAACCTGTGAGTCTGCAGGCACGACGTTGCGACAGACCGGTCGCACACATCAACATCACGACTTCGCGCTTCTGGTCTGTCGTCAGTACTTTCGCCCCAGAGCCACCTGAAGCGCCTCCTTATCCAGCATGGCTTCAGCGAGCAGCTTCTTAAGGCGGGCGTTCTCCTCTTCAAGCGACTTCAGGCGCTTAACCTCAGGCACTTCCATGCCGCCATACTTTTTACGCCAGGTGTAAAAGGTGGCGTCGGAAATGGCGTGCTTACGGCAGAGCTCTCGGGCAGAAACTCCGGCTTCAGCCTCACGGAGAATACTGATGATCTGTTCATCGGAAAAACGCTTCTTCATGGGGATGTCCTCATGTGGCTTATGAAGACATTACTAACATCGCGGTGTATTAATCAACGGGGAGCAGGTCAGTTGATGTGGCAAGCAATATATTGAGACGCCAGAAGAAGTCGCTGATACATTACGCAAAGCGCTACAATTTGTGGATGCCGATAAACTTTATCCTTCAACCAACTGTGGAATGGCACCTCTGCCGCGAAGGATTGCTAACAGTAAACTCAATGCGTTAAGTGCAGGCGCGAATATTTTTCGTAAAGAATTTATTTCTGGGAAATATCTTTAAAAATTTTGGCATATCATGAGAATATGCACTCGTTACAATCGGCTGGTGCATTTTCTTAATGCCATGATTGTTATATCAGTGGATTGGAAACAGTGTCTAGCTTCTTGTTTAAATGAAAATAAATAATTTTTGTATTATCAATTAAAATGCACCGTTGTCTATCAAATAATAAAAGCCGATTTGCTAACTTAAATCACTCATCATGAAAAATGTCTAAATAGTTGCGCCGGATAATAGATACCAATATCCAGAATATGCCCCTAATGATTTTACGAAGCTCTCCCCATGGCGTCCGGCCGTTGAGATGCAGGTTCGGCAGAGTAGGGTTAAATGATAGTCCATGCTTCATCGAGAAGATCGTAACGAG
The DNA here is from genome assembly GCF_016624785.1 of Kosakonia sp. S42. NCBI lineage: Bacteria > Pseudomonadati > Pseudomonadota > Gammaproteobacteria > Enterobacterales > Enterobacteriaceae > Kosakonia > Kosakonia sp. S42. The sequence continues at coordinate 25,922 of NZ_JACVTW010000041.1, forward strand.
CCATAATTCAATTTGTGTCGGAAACAGGGTGTTACTATAGCTTAAATGATTAAGAAACATAGCCTGGCACTTTTCAGTGGAATAATAGCAAATCATTTGCTATTGCATTCTGTATAATGGAAAAATTTCGCTTTTCGCATTGACTTTTTGGTAATAGGAACATTTTTCACACCAAGCGGCCGCCTGTCGCCGCAAATTTCTGAATCATCAGTCGCGTCATGCCCAGAACAACGGGAAGAATTGCAGCGGTATGCTTGTGCTCCTGATGATGAAGGAAGCGAGCGAACGCCAATAACTGCGCACTTTGGCAACTCATTTATCTTAATTAATAAATCATTTCTTCCTTACTCCGCAGACATCACTTTCTACCCTCCGAAAGGGGCAAGTAAATAACAAAAAAATTCCTTCCGGTGACAATTATTGAATTCAGTACTGGTCAGCCGTGGCCTTGCCGATCCCGCTGTAATCGTTTATTATAGTGGCGAACCAACCAGTACTTATCGCAAATTTCTTCATGCCCACTAATACGCGCTCCCGCAAGCCATAGCACAGCGCCAAGGAAAATACTGAGCTCGGCGCCGTAAGCGAGAAATCGTGGCAGGTTAAGCTGTGGAAACTGGTTGAGGATTGAATAACCGATACCAACAATCATAACGATTAACCCTAACCCCATAATCGTATTACCGAATAACAAAGCGTTTTTACGTTTCATGCATCGCCTCTCAATAGTGAGTTGATGGAATACACCTATACCAATGGAAAACAGTATAAACGTCACCATTTGTACCGATTGGGGTAGTGATCACAATTATACATATTTGTCTGACTTAAAATTACGTATGTATTGATGAGTTAGTCAAAATTAAGTTTATTAACATGAGTAATTATTTTACATTTCATTTTTATTTAAGATAAAAATTTCGCCGTAATGTAGAGATTTACTGAATTTGACCACCGGAACAGAGGCGTCATGCTTACCTCGTGACAATACAGGTGCCCCAGTAAAAAATGGCGTTCAGCAAAAAGCAGACGCTATCGCAGCGGCCGCTGGCGGAATGTCCACCGGAAATGTTACCGGAACGGCTGCGCCCGTACATGCTTGAGTTTGGAGAGGATGGCGAGCCCACAGAGCCGAATGCCGGACGCTATGAGTTTTAGCTCTATAGGCAGATAAGAAAACGCTTCAGTCGGAGTAATTTCACCTCAACGACAGTATCCGGCACCGCTATCTTCTGATGAACTGGTACCGGAAGGGGAACAGGCCGTGGTGCTGGTTGATATGAAAGTTCCTTTTCTACAGAAATCGATCAAAACGCAGCTCAAAGCGCTGGAGTCCGAGCTGCTCCGACAGTAGAAAGCGTTCAATCGCGAACTGAAGCAGGGAAAGCTGAAACATCTGGAATACGATAAAGAAACGCGGAAACTGGCCTGGCATAAATCGGTGGTCAGTCGTCACAGGGCACAGAAGAAACGTTTTTATGAGCAACTACCGTTCTGCGTTATAACCGACGTCTTCCTCTTTGTTAACGAGCAGTGCTGGTTCCTCCCGACGATGAAGTCGCTGCAGCCCCGTTAGCTAAAAAATATGCCGATGCAGGCAGTCTGATGGCAGTCATCATTGCTCAGGCGATGAACCATGGCCATCACGTGATGGCACGAACCATCGATATTCCATTCATGTGCTGGAAACCACGTACGAGCAGTACCTTCGCCCTGCGTCGCTTCTCATAGCCAAGATTGCATTACCGATATTCTTAAGAAACTGCCGATTTTCCCGCTCTATTCGTTTGACCCGGAAACCCTTTATGGAGCCGTTGACGGGCAAAAATTTGGCGTTGAACGGCCAACGGTAAAGGCCAGACATTCACGTAAATATTTCGGGCGCGGTAAAGGTGTGGTGGCCTACACGCTGTTGTGTAATCACACCCCGATCTATGGCTATCATCTGCATTAGATATGGTGTAGATGTCATCCACCACCTGGCTCCATATAAAACGGAACTAATGTGAGTCTGACAAGCAGTTCTTGTTAAAAAAACTTATTTTATATGCTGTGAAATATTCTGCATAATCTGTACCAAGCTTTGAATCTTTATCAATATATACCTGATTAACCTGAAGTTGCATTTTTCAGCAACTGGAAGTTGTCATTAATACGGCCAACCAGAGTCCCGGCGATAGCCGGTAATTTAACACTGAAAAAGCGATGTATTTCCTCCCGGAACATCTTTGGTGAGGTAAAGTAACGGTTGTTCCTTACCTGTTCGTTCATCACTTTCCACAACCTTTCTATCGGATTCAGATTGGGGCTGTATGGCGGGAGGTAATGAAGTTCTATATTCAGCAGATAAGCCCAATCCGTCCGGTGACATCCGGCACCGTCAAGGATGATATGAACTTTCTGTTTTATCGGGTACGTTT
>NZ_JACVTW010000042.1:0-27523 GCF_016624785.1 Kosakonia sp. S42
ATTGACAAGGGGAGCGCGGCCGCTTCCCTTGTCCCGTTCACCGCAGAAGAGTTTAATGAAACTCCCCAGCGCCTGGTGAACGGAACCTTTCCACAAATCCAACTCCGGCAATCCGCTTACAGCCCGCGTTTCGCCATCAGCGCTGCCAGCTCAACCAGCCGGTTGGAGAATCCCCACTCGTTATCGTACCAGGCGAGGATTTTCACCATATTGCCGCCAATCACCAGCGTTGAGAGGCCGTCGATAATCGATGATCGCGCATCGCCCTGATAATCGCTGGAGACCAGCGGCTCATCGCTGTAACCGAGGATCCCTTGCAATGGCCCGGCGGCGGCGGCTTCGCGGAAGGCGTTATTCACTTCATCTGCCGTTACATCGCGCTTCAGGGTGACGGTCAGGTCAACAATCGACACCACCGGCACCGGCACGCGTAACGAATACCCGGTCAGGCGACCTTCGAGTTCCGGGATCACTTTCCCTAGCGCTTTTGCCGCGCCGCTGGAGTAGGGGACAATTGAGAGCGCCGCCGCACGCGCACCGCGCAGATCTTTCTCCGGCTGGTCGTGCAGCGCCTGGCTGTTGGTGTAAGCATGGGTGGTGTTCATCAGGCCATGCTCAATGCCAAAGTGCTGATGCAGCACCTGGGCGGCGGGAGCCAGACCGTTCGTGGTGCAGCTACCGTTGCTCACCACATGGTGTTTTTGCGGATCGTACTGCCCGTCGTTTACGCCCAGCACAATGGTTAAATCGTCGTTTTTACCCGGCGCGGAGATAATCACCCGCTTTGCGCCGCCGCTGCTGATATGTACCGCCGCTTTCTCACGGTCGGTAAAAAAGCCGGTCGCTTCGATCACTATCTCTGCGCCCACCTCGCGCCACGGGATCGCTGCCGGATCGCGCTCGCTAAACACGCGGATCGTTTTGCCATCAACCCGCAGCTCGCCTTCGCCCGCCTCAACCGGCACCGGCAGGGTGCCGGAGAGGGAGTCGTACTTCAGCAGGTGCGCGAGGGTTTTACTGTCGGTGAGATCGTTGATCGCCACAATCTCGACGTCTGCATTGCCGAGTGCTGCGCGCAACACGTTGCGGCCGATACGGCCAAAACCATTAATGCCAACCTTAACCATGATGCTCTCCTTCCAATCGGGGTCTGCATTCACTGTAGGCCTGGCATCTTTTGGCGTAAATGACAAAAAAGGATCACTTTACGCCAAAGTGCGGCGGTGGAAACGCTGGCGATATTCGCCGGGAGTGAGGTGCAACTGGCGTTCAAAGGTGCGGCGCAGGTTGATGCTGCTGCCAAAGCCGGTTTGCAGGGCGATGCGATCCAGCGTGTCGCGGCTCTGCTCGAGCCTGTCGCGCGCGGCGGCAAGACGCGCTTCGGCAACATAACGCGCCGGGGAGATGCCGGTTTCGCGGGTAAAGACGCGGGTGAAATTGCGCGGGCTCATCGCCACCTGTTCGGCCAGCGCCTCCACGCTTAAATCCGCTGCGAGGTTTTGCAATATCCAGCTTTGCAGCGTGCTGATAGGCCCACTGTTTTCGGCCTGTTGCAGATGGTAGCGGCTGAACTGGAGTTGCCCGCCGGGGCGGCGCAAATACATCACCAGATCCTGCGCCACATCGCGGGCGAGGGTAAATCCGTAATCCTCCTCCACCAGCGCAAGGGTAAGATCGAACCCGGAGCTGACGCCGCCGGAGGTCCAGACCGGGCCATCCTGAATATAGAGCGGGCCACTCTCGACTGTAATAGTGGGATAACAACGCTGCATCGTCTCCAGCAGCCGCCAGTGTGTTGTCGCCCGGCGACCATCAAGCAGACCCGCCTGCGCCAGCAGCATCGCGCCGCCGCAGATGGAGACCACGCGGCGCGCGTGGGGGGCGGCAAGACGCAGCCAGTCCACCACCGCCGTGCCTTCCTCTTCGTCGTTACCGCGACCGGTGATCATAATAGTGTCCCAGGGCTTGCGCGGATCGATCTCCGGCAGCCGATGGTCGGCTAACAGGTTTAAACCAGACTGACCATGGATCACCGGGTGAGGTTGGGTAGTGGCAATACGCAGGGTGTAACGGGGTTCACCGGTGCCGTCCGGGTGCAGGCGATTGGCCTGCATCAGAATGTCGGCAATACCGGCGGATTCAAACAGCATGCCGCCATCGGGCACAATAATCAGGAAGGTTTTCATGTCCTGAAAAGTACGCTGATAACAAAATAAGTCAACCAGCGGAGATAAAAATGCCCGGCGTATAAAGGCCGGGCAAGTCAGGCAAGGCACGTAGCGGGAGGGTCTTTACCCTCTGTTACTCATGTTGTTCAGCCAGCTCCTGCACCTGCTGGCGATTTGCCATCCTTGCGACGAGGTATTGCTGGAGCGGATCGAGCTTCGGTTCACGGTGTGCGCGTGGCATTGCGTCTTCATTACTGGCGGCCACCTGTACCGGTACGAAGGGTTTTTCCAGGCGAGTACGTTCAAACTCATCCTGCACCTGCCAGCCGAGATCGGCGCTGGTGCGCGAATTAACACGGACATTCCTTACACGTTTCAGGTTCTGTTGCATATCTTGTTCCTCATCGGTGACGACAGCCTGTCTGATTGCGAATCGAGGTGCCGACATTGCCGCAATATGTTCCAGGAGTGGTGATCGTAAAGACCACGCCAGTAAAAGAGGGATGCCGCTGTAACACACCGTGCATCCTGAAATAGTTTAGTACAGCTAATCAAAGTGCTAAATCAAGGGATTAGGTCATTCTTATGTTAATGACCGCTCAGGTTATCGCCGTTAATTTATCGTGCAATAACAAGAGTTCGCCCTGCCTGAATTTTGCCGTACCGTTTACCTTGGTGTTCGCATACTCTTTTGGCTGATAACGCCTTTAAATTGACCGCAGATTAATTCACTGTCATTTAAAGCAGTTATCAGCCACAACGAAGCGGAAAATTATTCCACTTCTGCTTTCTGGTTAATTTTGCTGGTGGCGATTTTAGTCAGGAGATTATCGGTATTTTTCTCCTCTTCCAGCGTTTGCGCCAGCAGCTCAGCGGCTTTCTTATAGCCCAGCTGTTTTGCCAGCGTGCAGAGCGTGCCGTAAGAGGCAATTTCGTAGTGCTCCACTTTTTGCGCTGCGGCAATCAGACCGGCATCGCGCAGGGTGCCTTTTTCGCTCGCTTCGATCACTTCGTTCGCTTCTTCAACCAGACCTTCCATCGCATGACATTTCATACGTTTCAGTTTCACGTTAGCTTCTGCTTCCAGCAGCATATCGATACGTTCAATCTGACCATGGGTCTCTTCCAGGTGCTGTTTAAATGCCTGCACCAGCTCAGCGTTAGAGGCTTCGCGCGCCATTTTGGTCAGTGCGCGCGCCAGCTGCTTCTCAGCGCTGTAAATGTCGGATAAACCATGAATAAAAAGGTCGTTAAGCGTATTAATCTGCATAATATCCACCCAATAATAGCGTTAAAAATAGCGAGCCATCGCTGGCTCGCCAGTTATTAATCTTTAATTTCAAAGCAGTAATTATTCCGTCACAGCAATATTAGTTATTGCCAGATTTACGGCCGCCGCTGTGGCTATTCTGGCCGCCTTTTTTACCTGCTTCGGAAGCGCGCTGCGGATCGTTTTTGAAATTACCGCCGCTCTGTTGACCGCCTTTGCGGCCTGCTTCTGATGCCTTTTCACGATTCTCGGCGAAATTACCTGAGCCACCACGATGTTCAGCCATAATATTTCTCCTGTTTCGTTGTTTCAGTGTAACGACACTTTATTTGTGAGCAGTGTCGCCGACGTTCGTCATTAAATTTAGACCCGCTTGTGGAATAGTCAAACGGCAGGGGGAAGGCGGAAATTAACAAAAATATAATATCGTTTAAGAGGATATATTTTAATTAGACCAAACGGTCATCTGAAAGGCATCTTTAAAATAAGTGACTTAGCGAAAAGTAAAACTCAATCCGAATAATAACCCACGAAACTATCGGCGTTGATTGTCACAAAACATTCTTGCGCTGCGCTTTTTTTGACAAAAATTTACGTTCGAAAGGGCGAGATATATCATTTTTGCTTATGGTTTTGAGAGAAATCTTAGACTTACGAATAAATATATCGTGGCCGTTTGGCTCAGCGGGGCGGCAGGGTCTACGTTTAAACCTTAATAACCGATACGCCACCCGAACAGGGGCGACGAGGCGCGCTGCAACGCGTGGCCGATTGCACCGGGAGTGGACGTACAGCCCTTTATTGGTGAGGAAGTAACATGAGCCTGCAAAAATGTACCGTCATTTATGATGGTAAGCCCCTTATTGGCCCGGCGGACATGCCGCTGATCCCCTTCCTTGAACACTGTAATGTGAAACTGCCCCACGTCTGTTACCACCCGGCGCTCGATCCGCTGCAAACCTGCGATGTCTGCTGGGTGGAATCGGAAGGCGAGCTGGTACGCGGCTGCACGCTGCGTAGCCGCGAAGGGATGGTGATTAATTCAGCGAACGAACCGGCCCGCGCGGCGCGCGAAGAGGGGATGGATCGCCTGCTGGCAAAACATGAACTCTACTGCACCGTCTGCGAACACAACACCGGCGACTGCACGCTGCATAACACCGTGGTGGATATTCATATCCCGATTCAGCGCTATGCCTTTGAGCGCAAACCCTATGTCAAAGATCACTCCAACCCCTTTTACACCTACGATCCCGATCAGTGCATTCTCTGCGGCCGCTGTGTGGATGCTTGCCAGAATGTTGAAGTGAATGAAACCCTGAGCATCGATTACACCATGGAGCACCCGCGCGTGCTGTGGGACGGCGGCACACAGATTGCCGGATCCAGCTGTGTAAGCTGCGGGCACTGCGTGACGGTCTGCCCCTGCAATGCGCTAATGGAGAAGAGCATGCAGCCCGATGCCGGGCCATTCACCTCGATGCGCCAGTCGCTGAAGCGCCCGCTGATCGACATCATCAAAACCCTCGAGAACTCCACCGGGGCGGAGATTATCTCCGGCGTTTCGGTAATCGACACCCACCTGCGCCAGCAGGAGATCAAACGCACCAAAACCGTCTGCACCTACTGCGGTGTTGGCTGCTCCTTTGAGATGTGGACCCGCGATCGCCACCTGTTAAAGGTGCAGCCGAGCGTCGAAGCGCCGGTTAACAGCATCTCCACCTGCGTGAAGGGCAAATTTGCCTGGGACTTTATCAACAGCCCGGAGCGCATCACCACACCGCTGATCCGCGAAAACGGGCGCTTCCGCCCGGCAAGCTGGGATGAGGCGCTCGATCTGGTGGCGACACGCCTGCTCTCGATCCGCGATAACGCTGGCGCAGAGAGCATCGGTTTTATCGGCTCCAGCAAAGGCAGCAATGAAGAGGCTTATCTGACGCAGAAAATCGCCCGCGCGATTATTGGCACCAACAGCGTTGATAACTCCTCCCGCTACTGCCAGAACCCGGCGACCGAAGGGCTGTTCCGCACCGTTGGCTATGGCGGCGATGCCGGTACCATCGAGGATCTTATCAAGGCCGATCTGGTGATCATTGTTGGCAGCAACACCGCCGAAAACCACCCGGTGATCGCCTCACGTCTGAAAGCGGCGAAAAAGCACCATGGGCAGCAGTGGCTGGTGGTTGATCCGCGTCGCCACGAAATGGCCGGGCGCGCCGATCTACACCTGCGCATTCAGCCCGGAAGCGATCTCGCCTGGGCCAGCGCCATGTCGCGCTACATGTTTGATAACGGCTATGCCGATGAGGCGTTCCTCGCCAGCCGGGTCAACAAGGTGGAGGAGTATCGCCAGTCCCTTGCCCCATTCACACTTGATTTTGCCGCCGAACAGACCGGCTTATCGCCCGAGCTCCTCACCCGCGCCGCCGAGATGATCGGCAAGGCCGGGCGTGTCTGCATTATGTGGGCGATGGGCATCACGCAGCACAGCCACGGTGCGGATGCCAGCACCGCACTCTCTAATCTATTACTGGTGACCGGCAACTATGGGCGGCCGGGCACTGGCGGCTATCCGATGCGCGGACATAATAATGTGCAGGGGGCGAGCGATTTCGGCTGCCTGAAAAACTTCTACCCCGGCTATGAGTCCGTCAGCGATCCCGCCGTGCGCGCGAAATGGGCCAACGCCTGGGGCGTGCCAGCAGAACGGCTCTCGCTGGAGGTGGGGGAGGACAACTTTATGATGGTGAAGATGGCGCGCGAAAAGCAGATCCGCGCCATGTATGTGATTGGCGAAGATACCGCTTTTGCGGATGCCGATGCCCACAGTGTGCATGAAGGCTTCACTGACCTCGACTTTCTGGTGGTGCAGGATCTCTTTCTCAGCCGCACCGCGCAGTTTGCCGACGTGGTGCTGCCCGGCTGCCCGAGCGTGGAAAAAGAGGGCAGTTTTGTGAACACCGAGCGGCGCATCCAGCGTTTTTATCCGGTGATGCCGCCGCTCGGCGACAGCCGCCCGGACTGGCAGATCCTCACCCAGCTCGCCGCGCGTATGGGCTATGACTGGGGGTATCAACACCCGCAGGAGATTATGCATGAGGCCGCGAGCATTGCGCAGAGCTTCGCGGGCGTCAGCTATCAGCGCCTCGAAGGGTGGAAATCGCAAATCTGGCCGGTGAAGGCGGATGGCAGCAGCACGCCGTTGCTCTATACCGAGCGCTTTAACACGCCGGATGGGCGCGCCAACCTCTACCCGCTAAGCTGGAGTGCGCCGGAAGAGAGTGCCGATGACGAATACGATCTGCATCTTAACAATGGCCGCATGCTGGAGCATTTCCAGTCCACCAACCAGAGCGGGCAGGGCGGGCGCACCACCAGCCTGTCGCCAAACGGGTTTGTGGAGGTCAGCCCGACCCTTGCCGCCGCGCGCGGGTTGCAGGAGGGAAGCTGGGTGAAACTCACCTCCCGACGCGGTGAGATCGACGTGCCGGTGGTGATCACCGATCGCGTGGCGGGCAACGAACTCTTTATTCCTATTCATCACGGCAAAGAGGGCGTCAATATCCTTACCGGCGAGCACCACGATCCGCAGGTGAATACCCCGGCCTATAAAGAGCTGGCGGTGCGCCTGACGCTGCTCGATCGCCCGCCGCTGCCGGACCCGCTACCAAAACACAATTTCCGCCACGGCAGCCGCACGCCGATTGATAAGGTGCCTGTCGAAGAGAAGTGGCAGCGCGACGACTACCGCCAGCCCCCCGCAAGCGAACCCCATCCGGAGAAATTTTAATGGCTAAAGCAATTGATTATCAGCCGGAGCCGGCCAAAATCGGCCCCGACGCCCATGAAGAGCTGGAGCGTTTACTTCAGACATTGCACGAACACGGCGTGCTGCGCCTCGCCAACGATGTGGTTGGTGCCAATAACGAAATCGCCGAGGTGTTAGTAAAGGGCCTGCAGCGCGAAGGGACGCTCAACGCCCTGCAAAATATCTCGGTGCTGCTGATGGCGCTCTCCAGCGTCTCGCCGGACAAGATGTACAAGCTGGCCTTTGGCCTGCGCGACATGGCAGAGGCCTTCAGCCAGCCGCCGTCGCAGGAGCAGCATAAAGCGCCTGGCGTGCACGGCGTGTGGAAAATGTTGCAGGACGATGAGTTGTGGGGTGCCGTGCAGCCGCTATTACAGGGGCTGAAAGCTTTTTCGCGGCGCATGGAGGAGCCGGTGGATAAACCGATCTCCGCCTTCACCGGCAAACCCAGCGACGCGTAATGAGCCAGGAGTTCGCTCTGCTGCTGGCGCGCAGCCAGTTTGCCTTCACCATCGGCTTTCATATTGTGCTGGCGGCTTTTACCCTCGGCCTCGCGCTGTTTCTGATGTTTCTGGAAGGGATGTGGCTGTGGCGCAGGCAGCCAGTGTGGCTCTCGCTCTGGCGCTACTGGAGCAAGATCTTCGCCCTCAACGTGGCGGTCGGCGTGGTCACCGGCGTGGTGATGGAGTTTGTCTTCGGCACCAACTGGAGCGCACTCTCCAGCCGCGCCGGGGCGATACTCGGGCCGATGATGTATATGGAGATCCTCGTCGCCTTCTTCCTCGAAGCGGGGTTTATGGGGGTGATGCTCTTCGGCATGGGCCGGGTGCGCCCGTGGGTGCACTTTATGGCTACCACCATTGTCGCCATTGGTACGCTGTTCAGCGCCTTCTGGATCCTTGCGGCCAACTCATGGATGCAGACGCCGGATGGCTATACGCTGGCCGCCGACGGGCGTTTTCTGCCCGTCGACTGGTGGGCGGCTATTTTCAACCCCTCCTTCCCGTGGCGGCTGGCGCATATGACGGTGGCGGCGCTGCTCGGCACCGCCTGCCTGGTGGCGGCCTGCGGCGCATGGCATCTGCTGCGCGACGCACGCGCTCTGCCTGCCCGCAAAATGTTCTCGCTGGCGATGTGGATGCTGGTACTGCTGGCACCTTTGCAGGTGGTGCTGGGCGATCTGCACGGCGAGAACACCCGCGATCATCAACCGATCAAACTGGCGGCAATGGAGGGCGCGTGGGATCCGCCGCCTGCGGGCGAAGGTGAACCGCTGCGCCTCTTTGCGCTGCCGGATATGCAGGCGCGGCGTAACCACTACGAAGTCGCCATTCCCAACATCGGCTCCCTCTATCTGCGGCACAATTTGCAGGGGCGTATCCATACGCTGAACCAGTATCCGGCGGCGGATCTGCCATGGGTGCCGGGCGTATTCTGGGCCTTTCGCCTGATGGTTGGCCTCGGTCTGCTGATGGTGGCAACCGGGATTGCAGGCCTGGTGGTGCGCCTGCGCGGCAGATTGTGGCAGGCACGCTGGTTACAGCGCGTGATGGTGCTGATGGCCCCCGCGGGCTTTGTGGCGATGCTCGCTGGTTGGTGGGTCACAGAGACCGGACGCCAGCCGTGGAGCGTGTACGGTGTGCTGCGCACCGTGGATAGCGTCTCGCCCATCAGCGGGCAACTGGTGCTCGGCTCGCTTATTGCCACCGTGCTGGTCTATTTACTGGTCTTCGCCCTCGGCCTGTGGTTTTTACTCAAACTGATGTTGCACCTGCCCACTGAGGATGAGCCGGGCGCGGCACCGGAAGTGGCGCAGCGTAGCGGCAAGGGGGCGCAGTAATATGTTAACGATCCTCGGTTTTCCCTGGCTTGAAACGCTTTCCGCCGTGGCGCTGGCGGGCAGTCTGCTGATCTACGTGCTACTTGATGGCACCGATCTCGGTGCCGGGATCCTGACCGCCTTTCAGCGAAATGCGCAGGCGCGGCAGGATATTAACCTTTCGCTGCTGCCGGTGTGGGACGGGAATGAAACCTGGCTGGTGCTGGCGGCGGGTGGCCTGCTCGGCCTCTTTCCGCTGGCGTATGGCATTGTGCTGAGCGCGCTCTATATTCCGCTGTTTGTGATGATGCTGGCGCTGGTGGTGCGCGGCATGGCGATTGAGTTTCGCCCCCATGCGCCACGGCTTTTCGACGCCATGCTTTTTAGCGGCTCGCTCCTCACTGCGCTGGCGCAGGGCGTGGTGGTCGGTGCCCTGATGCAGGGGATCGCTACCGACGGGCAGCAGTTTACCGGTACCGGGTTTGAGTGGCTGCGGCCTTTCCCCCTTTACTGCGGCGTGGCGCTGGCGCTGGGCTATGCGTGGCTCGGCGCGGGCTGGCTGGTGTGGCGTATGACCGGCGGGCTGCGTGCCTGGGCGCGGCGGCTTTTGCCGTGGCTGGCGCTGATTGGCCTGGTGATGATTGCAGGCCTGCTGGTGTGGTGCGCGCAGTTACAGGAGAGCTGGCGGCAGCATCTGCTCAACCCGTTCTTGTGGGGGCCATCGCTTGCGGTGGCCCTTGCGGGAATGGCGCTGTTTATTGTTGGCCTGCGCAAAGGGCGCGATTTTTTGCCGCTGCTCGGCGTGCTGGTGATGGTCAGCGTGGCGTTTTGCCTGCTCGCCTTCACGCTCTTTCCGTGGATCGTGCCGCCGCATCTTACTCTCAGCCAGGCGGCAGCACCGCCTGCCACGCAAAAATTCCTGCTGATAAGTTATGGCCTGTTGGTGCCGGTGACGCTGCTCTATAACACCTGGGGATTTCGGTTATTTAGTGGAAAAATTGGCGGCTAGTCTGGCAAAAGCGGTCTATAAGAATAGGGGCGATGGTTTCTACAACGGCACTACGCGGAGAGGGCTTTATGTCCAGAGCAAAAGCGTACAACCTGAAACAGGCGTATCAGATGGCGACATCGGGCAAATATCAGCAGGTCGAGCTGGCATTTGATGTCGATGCCGATACCTTTTTTATGTTAACCACCAACTATGGTTTGAGCGGGGCGAAAATCGAACGCCACGATCGCCATTTTGTGCTGACGCTGGAGCAGGAGACCTCCCACACCTCGGGCTAAAATGCCACGCAACTGTCACACCGGCGTGACAATCATCCCTTTTAATGACCGCAAGCCTGCCGGAAAGCCTGCGGCTTGATCTGTTGTTACCCGAATTTTTGGCGGCTGCTTAGCCGCCGCACTTAACTCGTTATCACACACTTTTCCCGGCAGCCTGCCGGGATTTTTTTGCCATAAAAAAGCCTGCGCCCCTTTTCAGGCGGCGCAGGCGTGTACGGTTAAGCAAGCTTACAGCAGGTCGAAGCGATCCAGATTCATCACTTTCGTCCAGGCGGCGACGAAGTCGGTGACAAACTTCTCTTTACCGTCAGCGCTGGCATAGACTTCCGCCAGGGCGCGCAGCACCGAGTTGGAGCCAAACACCAGGTCGGCGCGGGTAGCGGTAAATTTCACCTCACCGCTGCGACGATCGCGGCCGTCAAACAGTTCGCCTTTGTCGTCGCTCGCCTGCCAGACGGTGCGCATATCGAGCAGATTGACGAAGAAGTCGGTGTTCAGCACGCCCACGTTGTCGGTAAAGACGCCGTGTTTGCTGCCATCATAGTTGGCACCCAGCGCACGCAGGCCGCCAACCAGCGCGGTCATCTCCGGCGCGGTCAAGGTCAGCTGCTGGGCTTTATCCACCAGCAGCGTTTCGGTGCTGACGCCATCCCAGACGCGGCGATAGTTGCGGAAACCATCGGCCAGCGGCTCCATTAAAGCAAAGGAGTCAACGTCGGTCTGATCCTGACGCGCATCCACGCGGCCTGGCGTGAAGGGAACGGTGATCTGCACCCCGGCAGCGGCTGCCGCTTTTTCCACCCCGACCACACCTGCCAGCACAATCACATCCGCCAGCGACGCTTTGCCGGAGGTCTGCTGAATGCTTTGCAGGGCAGGCAGCGCTTTCGCCGCAATGGCATTCACTTCCCAGCCGTTCTGCGGGGCCAGCGCCAGACGCGCGCCGTTAGCACCGCCGCGTTTGTCGCCACCACGGAAGGTGGAGGCCGACGCCCAGGCGACAGAGACCAGTTCGCTCACCGACAGGCCAGATTCGGCAATCGCCGCTTTCAGGCTGGCGATATCGGCACCGTTTGGCTGATGCACTGCCACCGGCAGCGGATCCTGCCAGATCAGATCTTCTTTCGGTACTTCCGGGCCAATGTAGCGTGATTTCGGCCCCATATCGCGGTGGGTCAGTTTGAACCACGCACGGGCAAACGCTTCGTTAAACGCCTGCGGATCGTTAAGGAAGCGGCGGGAGATTTTTTCAAACTCCGGGTCGAAGCGCAGGGTCAGGTCAGTCACCAGCATTGTCGGTTTGCGTTTCTTCTCCGGGTCAAATGGATCCGGGATCACGGCATCGGCATCGGCCGCTTCAAACTGGATCGCGCCGCCCGGGCTGCGGGTCTGTACCCACTCATATTTGAACAGGTTCTCGAAGAAGTAGTGGCTCCACTGCGTCGGGGTTTGCGTCCAGGCCACTTCCAGCCCGGAGGTGATGGCATCTGCGCCAACGCCGCTACCATAACTGCTGCTCCAGCCAAGCCCCTGCGCTTCCAGCGGCGCGGTCTCCGGGTCAGCACCAACATAATCCGGCGCATGGGCCGCACCGTGAGTTTTGCCCAGCGTATGACCCCCGGCGATCAGCGCCACGGTCTCTTCGTCATTCATCCCCATATTGCCAAAGGTCGCACGGATCGCGGCGGCGGCGGAGATCGGCTCCCCGCTGGCGTTTGGCCCTTCCGGGTTAACGTAAATCAGCCCCATCTCGGTCGCGCCAATGGCGGCCTGCGCCAGGCTTTCCGGGTGGCGGTGGGTCAGCCACTCCTTCTCGCTGCCCCAGTCCACGTCCATATCCGGTTCCCAGACATCTTCGCGGCCTGCGCCAAAACCAAAGGTACGGAAGCCAGAGTTCTCCAGCGCAACGTTCCCGGCGAGGATCATCAAATCGGCCCAAGAGATCTGCTGCCCATACTTCTGTTTCACCGGCCACAGCAGGCGGCGGGCTTTATCGAGGCTAACGTTATCAGGCCAGGAGTTGAGCGGGGCGAAACGCTGCTGACCACGGCCAGAGCCGCCGCGTCCGTCAACGGTGCGGTAGGTACCGGCGCTGTGCCAGGCCATACGAATAAAGAGACCAATGTAGCTGCCCCAGTCTGCGGGCCACCACTCCTGGGAGTCGGTGAGCACGCCGCGAATATCGGCTTTCAGGGCGCTGTAATCGAGTTGTTTAAAGGCTTCGCGGTAGTTGAACTGCTCGCCCAGCGGGTTCGAGCGGCTGGAGTGCTGATTTAACAGATCGACACGCAGCTGGTTCGGCCACCAGTCACGGTTGGTGGTAGGTCCGCTGCTTTTCGTTTCCGGCTTGCTGGCTTCATGATGAAACGGGCATTTGCCCATTCCGGCATCGCGGTTAGTCTCGTCTGACGTGCTCATAACTGGCTCCATTGGCTTACGTATGCCTTTACGATATCTCGCCGCCATATTTAAAGGTACTTGGATGAATCTACGGATTTGATAGTTAATACCTTTCTTAGAAATCAGACTGCTCAGCGGCACACTCCCCGGTTATGGATGGGGATATATCGTGCAGCCCGCGCCACCGCTGCGTTTGCGCCGATCTGATTTGCCTTTTTCACTGGCTGAATAGCCGCAATGGACTACCCTCATAACTCCAGATCATGATCAAAGGAGAGACAATGAAAAGGCTGGTCCTGTACCTCGTACTTCCCCTCGCTCTTGCCGGATGCAACGCCAATAACACCCCGCCGCAGACGCCGATCCCCGGTGAAAAAACCTCGGGTAAATTACAGACGCTGGAGAGCGGCGCGGCGGTGATGCAGTCCCGCCCACCGATTGACGCCATCAGCACCTATCTCGATGGTTTCCACTTCTACAGCGGCAACCAGAAGGGGCAGATGGAGGCGCACCACTATGTCACCGTATTAAATGAGGATGTGATGCAGGCGGTGATCTACGACGGCAATACCCGCGATGCGCGCCTGATGGGCGTGGAGTACATCATCAGCGAACGGCTGTTCAAAACCCTGCCAGCGGAAGAGAAGAAGCTCTGGCACAGCCATCGCTATGAGGTGAAATCCGGCAGCCTGGTTGCGCCGGGTCTGCCTGCGGTGGCGGATAAGGCGCTGATGAGCAAAATCGTCAACACCTACGGCAAAACCTTCCACACCTGGCACACAGATCGCGATAAAACCCTGCCGCTTGGCACACCGGCGCTGATGATGGGCTTTACCGCCGACGGGCAGCTCAACCCGGCGCTGCTGGTCGACCGCGATCGCCGCTTCGATATCAATACCGAAGAGATTAAAGCCGAGCGCGCTGATCTACCGGCTAACCCTGTCGCCAAAGGGGCAGATGCCTGGGAGCAGGGGAAGGCGGTACAGCTTCGCGTCGTCCCGGTCTCTGAAAGCGCAGCCCATTCTCACTGACTTTTCGGGAGGTCACGATGATCGTCCATCACCTTAACTGTGGGTGCATGTGCCCGCTCGGCGGCGCGCTGTATGACGGCTTCAGTAAAGGGCTGCATGCGCACCTGGTCTGCCACTGTCTGCTGATCGAGACCGACCGCGACGGGCTGGTGCTGGTCGATACCGGTTTTGGCCGCGAGGATATGCAAGCCCCACAGCGCCGTCTGTCGGGCTTCTTTCGCCTGATGAATAACATCCAGCGCCGGGATGAGCTGACCGCGCTGTCGCGCATTCAGGCGCTCGGCTTTAAGGCGGAAGATGTCCGCCATATCGTGCTGACCCATCTCGACTTTGACCATGCCGGAGGCCTGACCGACTTCCCCCATGCGCAGGTACACCTGATGCAGCAGGAGATCGACACCGCCCGGCAGCGCCACAGCTGGCTTCAGCGCGAGCGTTACCGGCCAGGGCAGTGGAGCGCGCGCTCCGGCTGGCACGGTTACGCGCCGCAGGGCGAAAGGTGGTTTGGTTTCGAGGCGGTAACGGCGCTGCATGGCCTGCCGCCGGAGATACTGCTTATTCCCCTTGCCGGGCATACGCCGGGACATGCGGGCGTGGCGATCCAGCGCCCGGAAGGGTGGCTGCTGCACGGCGGCGACGCGTGGTTCTACCGGGAAGAGATGGGGCGTCATGAACGCCACTGCACGCCGGGGCTGCGTTTTTACCAGTGGATGATGGGAATGGACAACCAGGCGCGCCGCGTCAACCAGCAGCGCCTGCGGGAACTCTCCTGCGCCCATCAAGCGGAGCTGACGCTCTTTTGCAGCCACGATGCGCTCGAGCTGCGTGCATTGCAGCAGGGCAGGGCATAAAAAAACACACCCCGCAGGGGGTGTGTTTGTTAACCGTAAGCGGAATT
Source organism: Kosakonia sp. S42 (assembly GCF_016624785.1). Lineage (NCBI taxonomy): Bacteria > Pseudomonadati > Pseudomonadota > Gammaproteobacteria > Enterobacterales > Enterobacteriaceae > Kosakonia > Kosakonia sp. S42. The sequence goes on from NZ_JACVTW010000042.1 coordinate 14,682, forward strand.
ACTTTTTCGACTTCGGTTCGCCGGTTCCCAGTTCAAAACCGGTAATCGGTTCAACGGACGGGTCAGACATGGTGCGGTCGCTCATCGCTTTCACCATCGCCAGCTGTTCCGGCGTCAGCTGTACTGTGATCAGACCATCACCGCCATCAACGGCTGGCTGCGGATTGGCAACATACTCAAAGTTCTCGTCGCTGTTCCAGCTGCCGCGCGGATCGTCACCTTCCGACATGTTGTAGTAGACGTTGCTGTACTGCTCAATTGGCGGCAGTTTTCCTGGCGGAAAGTTGTTGCGAATTGAGTAGAGCGCTTTTTCAAACGACATCATATGCGCCACTTCACGCGTCATCAGGAAGCCGAGCGCATCTTTTACACCCGGATCGTCGGTGAGGTTGATCAGGCGCTCATAGATGATTTTTGCCCGCGCTTCGGCGGCAATGTTAGAGCGCAGATCGGCTGTGACTTCACCGATGGTGTCGATATAGGACGCCGTCCACGGTTTACCCGCAGAGTTTGTCAGCGCCGGGCCACCGCCGTAAAGCAGGGAGGTGACATGGCTGTCGTTACCGCTCTGCGTCAGGGAGCGATAGAGTTCCGCTTCGCTCTCGGTGCCTTCCGCCAGCGCACCTTTCGCGCCTTTGTTCAGCATACCGACCAGCGAGCCGATAATTTCGAGGTGGCTGAGTTCTTCGGTCGCGATATCCATCAGCATCTCTTTACGCCCGGCATCATCATCACCCAGACCCTGAGTGAAGTAGCGGCACGCCGCGGCCAGTTCGCCCTGCGGTCCGCCAAACTGCTCAAGCAGCAGATTGGCGAGACCCGGGTTTGGCTCGCTAACGCGAACCGTATATTGCAGTTGTTTTACGTGACGAAACATTGCTTGCCTCCTGAATTCTAATAATTATTTTTTCGCTTCTACGCCATCCGCATCGCTGCGCAGCAGGAATTGAGCGGTAACGTCCGGAATATGATTGAGCGCCCATTCCGCCATGGCCACTTCTTCAGCAAGAATGCGTTTGAAAATATCTACGCTGGCAATATCGCCGGCTTTTTCCGCTGCGGTGATAAGGGAGGTGTAACAGGCAATCTCAAATTGCTCGAAGACGTAGCTGCTGATGGAACCTTTAACAACTTCATCCGGTGCAAACATACCGCCGAAAGCCTGGCCCATCGCGGCCATTTTGCTGGTGGCATCTTTCATTACCGAACGATTAATATTATTGCGATCCATAACTTCTTCAATTAATTGGATCTGGCCCTGCGTTTCGGTTAAATGCTGGGCAATGCGGGAACGCAGATCCGGGTAGTTATCGATACGCTCGCTCATGGACTTCAGCATCGACTCAGCCTGTTTTTCCATCGCGTGGGCATCACGTAACCAGTCATGATAGTTTTCTTGAGGTGTCATAATGTAATCCTTCTCTTCGTCGTTTTCGCGTAAGGGGAATTGTGTGCCAGCGTTTCGCTGTAGCACAGAAAATATTTTTGCAGTGATGATTGTTTCGAATAACGAACCGGGAATGATTCGCTTAGTCGTTAATTTAAATATGTGCAAGTCATCAGCTAATAATAATTTCCCTATGATCTAAAAACTCATCTCATTATTAAGCGAAGTTTTTTCGCACCCACAAATAAAACTAGCTGGAACTGCTCTTTAGTCAAATTAGGCAGCGAAAAAACCCTTATTACGCCGAGTTTGAGAACAATCTCAAAGCGGGTTATGCTTGAGCAGCGCAAATAAGCGAAGCGGCAGAGAATATAAGAATGACGAAATTAAACAGTACGGTATTTGACGCGTTTCGCTGCCTGAATTTACTGGCGACCGGCAACCGCGCGTTTGGCATTCGTGAGATTGGGCGCGAGCTGGCGCTGGACTCGGCGAAAGTGACGCGGCTGATGCAAACCTTGCTGGCATTAGAGATGGTGCAACAGGATGCGAAGCGCAAATATCGCCTCGGTATGGGCATCCACCGCCTCTCCGCCAGCGCGATCCACCACTCCGCTTTTTATACCGCCGCGCTGGAGATGCTCGAGGAGACGGGCAGCCATAACGTCTCGATTGTGATTGGCGTGCTCAGCGGCAACCAGGTGGTCTACCTGCTGCATACGCGCGGCGGCAAAAGCATCGCCCGCGCGATTGGCAATTATGAGTCGTGGCCGGTGCGCGATTCGGTGATTGGCATCAAGCTGCTCGCCACCCTCAGCGATGAGGAGATCATCAATCGTATCGGCATCCACGATTACCATCTTCTGCAGCAGGATATTGAGCAGGCGCGCCAGCACCAGGTGTTTGGCAAGGCGTGGGCGCCGGGGGATTACCGGCTGGCCTGCATCATTCCGGGCATGCAGGCGGCGATTGCGCTCTCCAATATTGGCGGCGACAAGGTCAATATCGACACCCTGCGCCAGTTTCTCATCTCCGCCGCGCGCAAGATCAGCGGCGAATCACTCCCCCCGGTGTAATAACTGCTGGCAGCGCTGCGCAGTCACCGCCGCCGTCTGCCCCGGTTTATAGAGCGATGAGCCAATTCCAACGCTGTCGTAGTGGGCGAGATAAGCCGCCGCATTCGTGACATCGACGCCACCGACGGCAGAGAAGGGCACGGCCTTCGAGAGCGGGCCTTTGATCATCTGCGGAAAGTTGAGCGGCAGCGCCGAAGCAGGGAAGATCTTCAGCACATCCACCCCCAGTTCGCAGGCGCGAAAAATCTCACTGCTGCTGAACACCCCGGCGCAGACGCGCAGCCCCTGCTGCTGTGCTGCCTCGACCACGCGGGCATCGAGGTTTGGCGTCAGGATAAACTGCGCCCCGGCCGCGCGGCACGCCGTCACCTGCTGGGCGGTCAGCACGGTGCCTGCGCCGAGCGTGATGGTGTCGCCAAACACCGAGGCTACCCGCGTAATGCTGCTCTCCCACTGCGGCGAGTTAGTAGTGATCTCAATGGTGGTAATGCCGTGATCGCGCAGGCAGGCCACCTGTTCGATGCACCCGGCGGGTTCGATCCCGCGCAGGATGGCGACAATCTGCTCAGGCTTCATCACGGAATACCTCATTCAGCCCGGCGATCAGCGCCTGCTCCGCCTCAAGGGTGGTGAAGGGGAGATCGAGCGCCTCGCAGGCGAGGGCATAGCGCGTCAGCAACGCGCGGCTGCCAATAAAGCAGACCGCCTCATGGTGCGGGTGGCCCTGCAGGATCTCATGGGCGATAAGTAAACCCGACAGCCATGCACCGGCTGCGGCCGGGTCAAGATCGCCGAGAATATAGTGCCCGCGACAGCGAAACAGCTCGCTCACCAGCGTCGTCTCGCCGGACTCAACGTGTTGGGCAGTGGTCACGCCGCGCAGAAATGCCTCATCTGAAGCAGACTGCGCTGGCAGCCCTTTGCCGACAATCGAGTGGTTGAGCACCAGGTTCCACAGCTCGCCGGTCATCAGGGTGCGCAGGCTCTCCACCTGCTGCCGCGCACGGTTGACCGTCAGCCATTTGCTGTGGGTGCCGACGGCGGCGAAGGTCTGGCTGGTGGTCAGGGTCAGCGCACCGGCAAGCTGCATCTCCTCCCCGCGGCAGATCTCCATCACCCGCCGGTCGCAAATACCAGGACGCAGCGTGACGGGGTTGGGCAGAATGCCCGGCAGCGCGCGACCTTTTGCCGTTAACTGGGCAAAACTGAGCGGCAGCGCCAGATAGCCCGCGTCCGCGAGGCCAATATTGCTGCCGACCATGCCGCATAACAGCACCGGCAGCGTCTCATCCCAGCCCTCTTCGAGGCGCAGCAGCTGTTCGCGCAGAATATCCGGCAGCGCCTCGCGCGCGCATTTGCCGACGCCGCATTCGGCCTCAACGCTGCGAAACACCTCGCCGTTACGCACGCTGAGGGCGCGGAAATTGCTGCTGCCCCAGTCCACCGCGATGTAGTTCATCGGCTCGCCTCCAGCACCGCCAGCGGCAGGGCACGGGTCAAATCGCGCAGTTCGTCACGCGTTGCCTCATCAAGTTCTTTGGCCGGTTCACGCACCACATCGGTGGCGAAAATGCCCGCCTGGTGCAGCACGGTTTTGTGGATGGCGACACCCAGCCCCGGCTGCACGCCGTAGCGCAGGAAGGGGAGGTAGCGGTAGAAAATCGCCTGCGCTTCCTGTTTGTCGTGCTGCCAGGCGTGAAGAATGGCATTAATCACCTCCGGGAATTCGCAGGCGGGCATGGTGCCGATAATGCCCCGGCGCAGCTCCTCATAGAGAAAACCGCCATTCAGGCCGCCAAACAGCCCCACGCGATCGCCGAGCGCCTGCTTAAGCGCGCTGATCTTCAGCGTGGTCGGCGGTTGCTCGACCTTGATGTATTTGATGGAGGGGAAATCTTCGCACAGCTTCACCAGCGTCGGCACCGGGATGTTCACCCCGGTCATCAGCGGCGCATCCTGCACCATGATGTCAATGTCACAGGCGGAGCAGATATCGCGCCAGAAGTTGTAGATCTCCTGCGGGCCGGGTTTTACTACCGACGGCGGGTTGACCATCGCCACCTGCGCCCCCCAGCGCTGCACGCGCTGAATATCTTCAATCGCCACCACCGCCGAGGCACCACCTGCGGCAGCAATAAGGGGCAACGCGCCGGTCAGACGTTTCACACAGGCAAACAGCGCCTCTTTTTCCCCGGTCGTTAGCGCATAACCTTCCGACGCATTGCCAAACAGCGCCAGCCCGTCGATCCCCTGGGCCAGCAGAAATTTCACTAACTTCTCGATGGAGCCGAAATCCACCGCACCATGCTCATCAAACGCCGTCGCCAGAATTGGCACATTACCCTTTAACATGTGACCCCCATTACCGATTCGCGCACCCGCGCTTCATTAATTGCAATTCCCAGTCCCGCGCCCTGCGGCAGCGTGTAGTGACCCGCTTCGCACACCAGCGGCGTATCGAGCAACTGGTTGGCAAGCTCAAACACCGGCGGCTGATACTCGAGCATAAAGAGATTCGGCAGCGCGGCGGCGACGTGGATCGACGCGGCAATGCAGGGCCCGAGGCCGACGCTCAGGTGCGGCGCGACCTGCAAATTCCAGGTCTGCGCAAGGGAGGCGATATGCATCAGCTCGGTAATGCCGGTGCGCCCGACGTCCGGCTGCACAATGTCCATCGCCCGCTGTTCAATAAACGGCTTGAACTGATAGCGGGTGCGCTCGGTTTCGCCCAGCGCAATCGGCAGCGGGCTTTTGGCCCGCAGCTCGCGATGCCCGGCGATATCCTCCGGCAGCAGCGGCGCTTCAAGAAAGCCGACGCCGAGAGGATGCAGCGCATTGGCAAGCTCTGCCGCCTGCGCCACGCTGTAGTTCCAGTGGGCATCAAGAAAGAGGCTGGCTTGCGGGCCGAGAGCGTCACGAATGGCGCGCACATTCTCAATGTCCTGCTGCACGCCGTAGCCGAGCGCCAGCTTGATGGCGTTGAAGCCTTTCTGCTGCCAGCGCAACGCCAGCGCGCAGCGCGCCGGAAGATCCGGCTCCGGCAGACCGGAGACATAGCAGGGGATCTGATCGCGGAATGCGCCACCAAGCAGCTGGTAAACCGGCTGGTTGAGGATCTGGCCTTTCAGATCCCACAGCGCAATATCCACCGCCGCCAACGCGTCAATGTGATACCCGGTGATATGGCCGCGATCGCGCATTGCGTCATACATCCGCGCATTCAGCACCTGGCTGGCAAAGGGCGACTGGCCGGTTAACAGCGGCGCAAAGAGCTGCGTAATTAGCTCGGCGATCACCTGCGGCACGACGGGGGCGAGGGCTTCGCCCCAGCCGACGTGGCCGCTGTCGGTGGTGATTTTGACCAGACAGGTCTCCATCTTGCGTGAATAGACGCAGCGGTACTCCGGGCGGTAGTAGTAATCACTGTCGCTCGCCTTGACCTCGCCGCCGAGATAGGCCTGCGGCGTGGTGATTTTGAGCGGAAAACAGTCGATACGGCTGATCTTCATGACAACTCCAGGTCAGGTTAATCGAGAACTTTGCCGGCGGTCTCTTTGGCGATCCACACGACAATAAAAGAGATAAGCGCAGTGCCCATTACGTACCACGCCGGGGAGAGCGGGTCGCCGGTCAGGGTGATAAGCCCCGCCGAGGCGAACGGCGTTACGCCGCCAAAGACGGCAACCGTGAGGTTGTAGGCGATGGCGATGCTGCCGTAGCGGATGGCGGTCGGGAACAGCTCAACCATCGCCGCACCGCAGCCGCCGTTAAACATGGCGACAAACACGCCGAGCAGGCTCATAGCGGCAATCGAGGCGCCGACCGATCCCTGGCTCATCAGCAGCATCGCCGGCCAGGTGAACAGAATGAAGCCACCACAGCCCATTAACATTAGCGGGCGTCGGCCCCAGCGATCTGAGAGATAGCCGGTGAGTGGCATACAGATCGCCACACTCAGCAGCCCGAGGGTGGTGATGAGGTAGGAGTCGGTGCGGCTGTAGTGCAGGTGGGTGGAGAGATAACCCGGCATAAAGGATTGCAGCACCCAGCTGCTCACCGCTTTCACCACCACAAAGCCGGTACAAAACAGCAGGGCGGTCATTGAGGTGGAGAGGGTTTTCCGCAGCGGTGAGGCTTCGATTTTGCCGCTGGCTTTCAGCTTATGGAACTCGGCAGAGTCTTCCATATTGCGGCGCATATAGAGCCCACCGAGGCCAAGCGGGGCGGCAAGCAGGAAGGGAATGCGCCAGCCCCAGTCGTTCATCGTTGCTTCGCCGAGGGTATGGGTGAGCAGCAGCACCAGCCCGGAGCCGCAGACAAAGGCCATAAAGCTGAAGTTTTCGCTCCAGCAGGTGAGCGTCGCACGGCGGTGCGGCGGTGCGCTTTCGGCGAGATAAGTGATAACACCAGAGCTTTCACCCCCGGCGGCGAAGCCCTGCACCAAGCGGGTGAGCACCAGCAGGATTGGCGCGATGATCCCGGCCTGCTGGAAGGTGGGCAAAATGCCCATCACAAAGGTGGAGATGGAGGTGATAACGATCACCGTCACCAGCACTTTGCGCCGCCCCTGGCGGTCGCCCATTGAGCCGAAGAAGAGGCCGCCGAGCGGGCGCATTAAGAAGCCGGAGCCGAAGACGGCGAAGGATTTCAGCAGGCCGATCGCCGGATCGTCGCTGACAAAGAAGTTGCTGGCGATGATCGCCGCCAGCGTGCCGTAAAGGCCGAAGTCGAACCATTCGATAAAGTGCCCGACGCCCGCCGAAAGCATGATTTTCGCGGTGCGGCGGGCGGGCACTTTCTGCTCTGTGCCGTCGTAGGGCTGTGAGGTGGTGTGCTCCATTGAGCCTCCCGTAGTGAGTAGGGTATCTGCGTTGTTGTTATCGTGCAGGCAGTGTTGGGCATCGAAAGCGTGCAGGCGAGCGGCGTGTTGTGTTGCGTGAGGCTTATCAAAGATTGCGGCGGAAAAGTGCTTCATATAGTGAAGCAATGGATTCAGTGCATGAGCCGATGCGATTCGCTTTTGTAGGCCGGATAAGGCGAAAGCCGCCATCCGGCACTGCGGCATTGCCCGATGGCGCTGCGCTTATCGGGCCTACGGGGGCGAGGCAGAGGTTTTGTAGGCCGGATAAGGCGAAAGCCGCCATCCGGCAATGGGCCGGGTATGTGGCATTGGTGGAAGGGTTCCGTTCACCAGGCGCTGGGGAGTTTCATTAACCCCTTATGCGGTGAACGGGACAAAGGGAGCGGCCGCGCTCCCCTTGTCAATCCCCGCGGCCCCGCGAGGAAATCGGTGCTGCGCACTGCGCTCACCTCCCGCGCGCCTGACTGCGGCCGGCTCGACTCGACATCCTGTCTCGGTTCGCCTCTGTCCGCCATCCCTGGCGTCCAGACCTTGTCATTCACGCTTCGGTTCGCCGATTTCAGCGGGGACACAACCCCCATCGCTGTCATATCGCAGAGAAAAAAACCGGTGTCGCTGAAACATTGCCGGATGGCGCGTACCGCTTATCCGGCCTACGGAGCACCGATGCATAGGCTTTTGCAGGCCGGATAAGGCGCAAGCCGCCATCCGGCAGTGCGGAATTGCCCGATGGCGCGGCGCTTATCAGGCCTACAAGTGCCGGGTACGGTTGCCGGAAACTGACAAAACGTGCGTTTATCTTGACAATCCATTGACACTTATCTGCCTGGTCAGTAATTTCATTTGTAATTATTGATCAGGCAAATATCATGACAAATTCTGCGGATAACCCTAACCCGACGCTGCACCTCGGCCTGCTGATCCACCTGGCAAACCAGTTCAAAGACCAGCTTATCAGCCACTACTTTTCGCCGGCGGATATCACCGCCGCGCAGTTCAAGGTGCTGATCAGCATCTATAAAGGCTTCACCAGCCCGGTTGAAGTGAGCAAAAACCTGCTGATGGACGCGGGCGCCATGAGCCGCATGCTTGAGCGGATGGTAAAGCGCGACCTGGTGGTGCGCACCACCAACCCCGACGATAAACGCCAGGTGATCCTCGGCCTGACGGAGAAGGGGCGGGGGATTTGCGATCGCTTCCAGAATGAGGCGCTGGCGTCGATCCTCACCTCACTCACCGAGCGTCTCACCGATGATGAAGCGCAACAGCTGGTGACGCTGCTGATCAAAATGCTGCCTGACGGCGCAACCCAACCCTATCGCTAAGTTTTCCTGAAAGGTGATCAAGATGACCGATTCAGCTGCTCAACCTGCACGCGCGCCGAGTAAACGTAAGCGCAACTTCGCCATTCTGTTTGTGCTGCTGGTGGTTATCGCCGCCGGCTGCCTGGCCTGGTATCTGCTCTATGCCCGCTATTACGAAACCACCGATGACGCCTATGTCAGCGCCAACCAGGTGACCCTGACGCCGCAGATTGGCGGTACCGTCACCCAGGTCGCCGTTGATGAGGGGGACTTTGTACAAAAAGGGCAGCCGCTGGTGCTGCTCGACCCGGCCGATACCGAGATTGCGCTGCAACAGGCGCAGGCTAACCTTGCCAGCACCGTGCGCCAGGTGCGTGGGCTTTACAGCACTGCGGATAACTACCGTGCGCAGGTGGCGGCGAAAAAAGTGGCGCTACAAACGGCGCAGAGTGACTACGCGCGTCGGCAGAAGATTTTCGCCACCGGTGCGGTCACCGCTGAGGATTTGGCTCATTATCGTGACAACGTCACTAGTGCGAAAAGTGACCTGATTGCCGCGCAGCAGGCGCTCAACACCAATCTGGCAATGGTTGACGACACCGTTATCGACAGCCATCCGGAGATCAAAAGCGCCATCGCCACCCTGCGTCAGCGCTTTCTCGATAACGCCCGCAGTACCATTGTTGCGCCGGTGAGCGGCTATGTAGCGAAGCGCGCAGTGCAGCTTGGTATGCGCGTCGATTCCGGCACTACGCTGCTGTCGATTGTGCCGCTCGATCAGGTGTGGGTAGATGCCAACTTTAAAGAAAGCCAGATGAGCACCATGCGCCTCGGGCAGAAAGTGACGCTCACTGCCGATCTCTATGGCGATGACGTGGAGTATCACGGCACGATTGAGAGCCTCGGCATTGGTACCGGTAGCGCCTTCTCCCTGCTGCCGGCGCAGAACGCCAGCGGCAACTGGATCAAGATTGTCCAGCGTCTGCCGGTGCGCATTACCCTCGATCCTCATGATATGCAGAAACATCCGCTGCGCGTCGGCTTGTCGATGGCCGCCCGCGTCGATATTCGCGATACCGAAGGGCACCTGCTGCCGCAGCAGAGCGTCGCGCAGCCGCGTTTCGCAACAGACGTCTACCAGAATGCGCTGGATAAGGCCGACGCGCTGGTGGCGAAGATCCTTCACGATAATAGCCAGCCGGTAGCCGCCCGCTAAGAGAGACGCGATGCAAGATAAATCGGCATTTACGCCGCCCAGCCTGCTGCTGGCGACGATTGCGCTGTCGCTGGCGACCTTTATGCAGGTGCTGGACACCACCATCGCCAACGTGGCGCTGCCGACCATTGCCGGTAATCTCGGCGTCAGCGCCGATCAGGGCACCTGGGTCATCACCTCGTTTGCGGTCTGTAACGCCATTGCGCTGCCGCTCACCGGCTGGTTTACCCGTCGCTTTGGTCAGCTGCGGCTGTTTGTTGGCTCAGTGGCGCTCTTTACCCTCTCCTCATTTCTGTGCGGCTTTGCCCACAGCATGACGGAGCTGATCGTCTTTCGCGCGCTGCAGGGCTTTTTCGCCGGGCCGATGTTTCCGATGTGTCAGACGCTGCTGCTGGTCATTTTTCCCACCAGCAAACGCAGCATGGCGCTGGCGCTGCTCTCCATGGTGACGGTGGTGGCACCGATTGTCGGGCCGATTACCGGCGGCTGGATCACCGATAACTACGCCTGGCCGTGGATCTTCTACATCAACGTGCCGATTGGCATCTTCGCGGCGATTGTCGTCTGGATGCAGCTGCGCGAGCGGGAAGAGACCACTACCACCTCGCCGATTGATTACATCGGCATTGCGCTGCTGGTGCTCGGCGTTGGCCTGTTACAAGTGGTGCTGGATAAGGGCAACGATCTCGACTGGTTCGCCTCGAACGAAATTATTGTGATGTCGGTGCTCTCGGCGATTGCGCTGGTGTCGTTTGTGATGTGGGAGCTTGGCGAGCAGCACCCGATTGTTAACCTGCGGCTGTTTAAGGATCGCAACTTCGCCATCGGCACCGCCACGCTGACCCTCGGCTACGCGGCCTTTTTCGCCATTAACATTATTTTGCCGCAGTGGCTGCAAACCCAGATGGGCTACACGGCGATCTGGGCCGGGCTGGCGGCGGCACCGATGGGCTTTCTGCCGCTGCTGCTGACGCCGTTTATTGGACGCTATGCCCATAAAGTTGACCTGCGTATTCTGGCAACGCTGTCGTTTCTGACCATGGGGGCCTCCTGCCTGCTGCGTGCGCAGTTCAATACCGAGGTCGATTTCCGCACCATTGCCGAAGTGCAGATGTTTATGGGCATTGGCGTGGCCTTCTTCTTTATGCCCATCACCACCATTGTGCTCTCTAACCTGCACGGCCAGGCGGTGGCGGAAGGCTCCGGTCTGGCGACCTTTTTCCGCGTGCTGGGCGGCTCGTTTGCCTCGTCGCTCACTACCTGGATCTGGTCACGGCGGGAGATTTACCACCATGCCACCCTCAGCGAAAGTGTCTCGCAGTGGAACCCGGCGGCGACAGACTATCTGCATAAGATGGGTGGCGCGACGCAGCAGCACCTGGCGGCGGTGGATAAAACCCTGGAGCAGCAGGCCTATATGCTGTCGACCATCGACTACTTCTGGCTGCTGGGCTGGCTCTTTTTAGCACTGATGATTGTTATCTGGTTTGCCCGCCCGCCGTTTGTGCGTAGCGGTGCGCCCGGCGCGCCGTCGGCCGGACACTAATTACTACCCATAGAGAGATGTTATGGCACCCCTGTTATCCGCCAGCGATGGCCGTTTATTGCAGCACCGATCTTTTGTCGCCTTCTGGCTGGCGCGCACCAGCTCCAGCTTTGGCTTTCAGATGTTGTCGATTATTGTCGGCTGGCAGATCTACTCCCAGACGCAGAGCGCCTTCTGGCTGGGGATGATTGGCCTGGTGCAGTTTATTCCCTCGCTGACGCTGGCGCTGCCCGCAGGGCATATCGCCGATCAATTTGACCGCCGTCGCGTGGTGCTGCTGTCGCAGGTGTGCGAGTGGGTGGCGATTGTGGCGCTCGCCTGGCTCACCTGGCAGGGCGATGCCAGTGTCGGCGTCATCCTGGCGCTGATTTTTGTTATCTCCTGCGCGAAAACCGTCGAATCGCCGTCGATGATCTCGATGCTACCGGCGTTGGTTCCGGCCTCGATTCTGCCACGCGCCACGGCGGCGAATGCAGTCTCCGGCCAGGCGGCGCAGATCGTTGGCCCGGCGCTGGGCGGCTTTCTCTACGCTGCGGGCGCGGATGTGGTTTACAGCGTCACCGCGGCGCTCTATCTGCTCTCGCTGCTGCTGGTGATCACCCTGAGCTATGAGCAGGCGCAGCCAAAACGCACGCCCGCGACGCTCTCATCCCTCTTTGCCGGGGTGCGCTTTATCCGTAACCGGCCGGATGTGCTGGGGGTGATCTCCCTCGATCTCTTCGCCGTGCTGCTCGGCGGTGCGACGGCGCTGCTGCCGATTTTCGCCCACGATGTATTGCATACCGGCCCGCTCGGGCTGGGGCTTCTGCGCAGTGCTCCGGCGGTCGGAGCATTGCTGGTTGGCTTCTGGCTAAGCCACCGAGCGCTGACGCGCCGTGTCGGCATTATTATGTTTATGTCGGTCGCGGGCTTTGGCGTGGCGACGCTGGTGTTTGCTTTCTCAAGCTGGATGTGGCTCTCGCTGCTGGCGCTGTTTGCGCTCGGCGGGTTTGACATGATCAGCATGGTGATCCGTGGCTCGCTGGTGCAGCTTGATACGCCGGATGAGATGCGCGGGCGGGTCAATGCGGTGAACTCGATATTTATCAATACCTCCAATCAGCTTGGCGAGTTTGAGTCCGGGATGCTCGCCGCGTGGCTGGGGGCGGTGCCCGCGGCGGCGATTGGCGGGGTGGGGACGCTGATTGTGGTGGCGCTGTGGATGAGGTGGTTTCCGGGATTGCGGCATCGGCAGCGGCTGGAGAGTGATGGTGGGTAAAGCGCCTTGCTGGCGGGGGCGTAGGCCGGATAAACGTTTACGCGCCATCACCACCACACCACTGCCGGATGGCGGCTACGCCTTATCCGGCCTACAAAAACGGGCTTTCAGCGAAACCGGTACTGCTTTATATCCGCAATATGACAGCGAGGGGTTGTGTCCCCGCTGAAATCGGCGAACCGAAGCGTGAATGA
>NZ_JACVTW010000043.1:0-27081 GCF_016624785.1 Kosakonia sp. S42
GTCATTCCCGCTTCGGTTCGCCGATTTCAGCGGGGACACAACCCCATCGCTGCCATATCGCAAAAAAAAGCAACGCTGGTGTCGCTGTAGGCTCGTTTTGGTAGGCCGGATAAGGCGAAGCCGCCATCCGGCAATGGTGCGGAGGGGATCATGCCGGATGGCGCTGGCGCTTATCCGGCCTACGGTTTGTTTCTCAACAATTACGCCTCGGCGGGGGCATGTTGCCACCACATTTTGTGCAGGTCGTAATACTTATCGCCCGGTTCGGGGTATTTGTCCCACGGCTTGTCGATGATGTAATGGATATTCTTCACCTGCGAGAGATCCCACATCTGCGGGTGCTGTTTCGGCAGGGTTTTCAGGGCGTTATATCCATAATGCAGCGGCAGCCAGCGGTCGTGGAACACCTCGTTGAGGAAATCCTGCTCGGCGAAGACCCACTCGGCGATATCCTCTTTCGCCGCCAGCTTCGCCATCATCGCGTCATAAACGTCGCGATCCGGCGTCAGCACCAGAAAACCGCCGTTCAGGTAGTTATCGACCGGGGCCGGAGGGGCGGCGTTCATCTGCGCATCCTCAACCCAGCTGTAGTAGCAGTTATCCGGCTGCCAGCTATCGGGATAGGTAGCAATATGGTTCGGATTGCAGCGGCAGGCGTGGCAGGCAGCAAGCGTACCTTTGGCGAGGGGCAGTTCGAACACCTCATCCATGTTCTGTACCACCAGCATATCGGCATCAAGAAACGCGACGCGCTGATACTCCGTCAGCGTCCAGACTGCCAGTTTGCTCCACACCTCAGCGAAACGGGCGTTGGCGTAGCGATGGGCAAGGTCAGGATTCGGTCCGACGATCGGCACTTCGCGCACTTCACACCCCTGCGCCTGCAACTGCTGGCGCGTGGCGGCGTCGATAGTCTCCGTCACCATCACCACCAGCGGCCACGGCGAACCGCTGTCGCGCAGCGACTGCTGCAATGCTTCCACGCCGGGAAGGTAGCCCGGCTGCGTTAACAGCGTGACCCAGGCAAACGCGGCGCTCATGACAGCACCTCCGCCATAAAGCGGTTCATAAACTTGCCGTCAGGATCGAAGCGGCGGCGCACGGCTTTAAACGCCTCAAACTGCGGATAGAGCGCGGGCCAGTTGTAGAGCGACGGGTCAAAATATTTGCCCCAGTGCGGTCTGCCGCCCTCTTCGGCGAGCAGCTGTTCTGCGGCGCGTAAAAAAGCCGTTCCCTCTGCGGAGAGCGATCCATCTTCAGCGTAGTAGACGACAAAACCGAAGAAGCAGGTCGGTTCCCCACCAGCCGGGCTAAGCCAGGCGCCGGAGGCTCCGGTGCAGCGCAGAATAATCGGGTAGTGCATATGCGGCTGCGACTCGCTGTGCCACGCTTTCATGCGCGCAATCACCGCCGCGACGCGCGACATCGGAATGCCGATCTCAATATTGATCTGCGGGGTAGCGATGCCGCGGCAGAAGACCTGGTAGATATCGCCAATCACATCCGTGAAGTCTTTAAAACGCGTCACGGTGCGAAACGGTTTACCGTTCTCATCGACAATGCGGGTGTCATCGCGCATCTGCGCCAGGGTTTTATCTACCGTGGCGTTCATCTGCTCGTCGGTCTCCTCCATCTCGACCAGCTCGCCGTGGTTGTCATGCCACAGCGCCTGCTCCTCGGCGGTGGCTTCGCGCGCGTTCCAGGTGTGAACCTTGTTCTCATCCGGGAACCACCACGCTTTGCTGAAGGTCCACTCGTCGTTCCAGTCGATCAGATCTTCCGCCAGGTTATCGGCGTTGCCCGCGCTCTTAAAGCAGGTATAGAGCGTGGAGGGGCGGGTGCGCAGCGTCACGGCGGTGATCACGCCGAGAGTGCCGAGCGCCTGCTGCGCGGCGTCAAAGGCCGCATCGTCCCGCTTAATATCGTGCGCTTCACCGTGGGCATCAATCAGGCGAATGGAGAGCGCTTCATCAGCCAGCGAGCTCTGCCCCATGCCCTGGCCGTGGGTGCCGGTCGACACTGCGCCCGCGAGGGTTTGTGAATCGATCACCCCCGGCGAGGCGTGCAGCATGCGGTTCATGCTGGTGAGGGTCTCAAACACCTCATGCAGCACGGTTCCGGCGGCAAAGGTGACGCTCTCGTCGCTCACCGCCAGCACGCCGCGCAGGCGCGAGAGGTCAATCAGCGTATCGCCCGGCTCGCTTAATTTCAGCATTCTACCGGGCGACATGCGGCTGCCCATCACGCGAATTCGCCCCTTTGCAGCAGCAATGATCTGCTGCAACTGCGCTTCGTTTTCCGGTGTTTCAACAGCCTGAGCGGGCGCCAGCGTGGCGTTTTTCGCCCAGTTTACAACGACGTTTTCATCAGAGGTTTGCTGTGGCAGGCGAGGTGGAAAAAGAGCCTGTAGCGTTGTCATTGGCATCTCCTTGCGCAATATTTTTGTAATGATTTATCAAGCGTAGCTCATCATGTAAAAGTGTGACGTGAGTCGCTTCTTTTCGTGCGATCTGGCCATCCTGAAGCTACTGATCGACACGATTTTGTGGATCGCCGTTGATAAACGACCGTACGTTCTCCACGGTGGTAGCGAGAATACGCCCGCGCGCATCGACGGATGCCCAGGCAATATGCGGCGTGATAATGCAGTTTTTCGCCTTCAGCAGCGGGTTATCTGCGCCAGGCGGTTCGCTGCTCAGCACATCCACCGCCGCCCCGGCAATGCGCTCTTCGTTAAGGGCGGCGGCAAGATCCGCTTCGTTAATCAGATCCCCGCGCGAGGCGTTCAGCAGCAGCGCACTGTGCTTCATCTTCGCCAGCGCCTCACGGTTGATCATCCCTTTGGTTTGCGGCGTCAGCGGGCAGTGGAGGCTGATAACATCCGCTTCGGCGTAGAGGGTGTCGAGATCGACATAGCGCAGTTGCGCGCTCTCCGGCAGCGGGCGCGAACGGGAGTGGGCGAGCACCGTCATGCCCATCGCCTGGGCGATGGCACCAAACGCCTGGCCGATGCGGCCATAACCGATAATGCCGACGCGTTTTCCCGCCAGCTCGACCATCGGTTGCAGCCAGTAACACCAGCTGTCTGCCTTGCTCCAGCCGCCGGCATGTACATCGGCGTCGTGTTCGCCGACGCGGTTGCAGAGCGCCAGCAGCAGCGCGGTGGTAAATTGTGCCACCGTCGCGGTGCCGTACGTTGGCACATTGGTAACGACAATTTGCCGGGCGCGGGCGGCCGCAAGATCGATAATGTTGTAGCCGGTAGCGGTCACGGCGATACATTTCAGCTGCGGGCAGTGGGCGAGCAGCTCTTCGCTAAACGCCACTTTATTGGTAATGGCGATATCCGCGTCGCGCAGGCGCTGCGCGGCTTTATCGGCCGGGGTGGTGTCATAAACCGTGACTTCGCCCAGCGCATGCAGTGGATCCCAGCTGAGATCGCCGGGGTTCAGCAGACCGCCATCCAGCACAACTATTTTCATTTTTTCCCCATTCGGTCATGAAAGTGTCGCAATAAAAAAGCCGGACCCTATCGTCCGGCATTCGCACACAAGAAGCAAATTACAATCAATCACTTAATAGCGTTATCACGCCTGCAAGGGCATATTTTACCGCTTGCTCAATCACCTCTGTGGTGTCGCCCTCAAAGAGGCATTTGACGGTGACGGGTTCGCTATCCGGCAGGCCCCAGCCAAACCACACGGTGCCTGCGGGGGTGCCATCTTCACCGCCATCGGGGCCGGTGTAGCCGGTCACGGCAATGCTGACCGGCTCGTGGCTGGCGTCGCAGGCACCTTGCGCCATTTCAAAAGCCGTCTGCTGGCTTACCGCCGTCCAGCGCGCCAGCGTCTCTTTTTTCACCTGCAACAGCGTCTGTTTTGCTTCATCGGTAAAGGTGATAAACCCGCTGCCGTAAAACTCCGGCGTGCTTTCGCAGGCGCAGAGGGCGGTGGCGATCTGCCCGCCGGTGCAGGATTCGGCGGTGGTGACGCGCAGTTTTTTATCGCATAACAGCGTGCCGAGCCTGTCGGCCAGATCGCTAATCTCAAGTTTTAATAGCGGCGCGACGCGCTCGCTTTGTAACGCGGTGGTGGTTTCGCTCTTCATATCTCTCCCTTCCATCCGAAAGAAAATTCTGCCTGGCAAAAGTATAGCAGCGCACTTTTAAGGCGAATTTTT
This sequence comes from Kosakonia sp. S42, assembly GCF_016624785.1. Classification (NCBI taxonomy): domain Bacteria; kingdom Pseudomonadati; phylum Pseudomonadota; class Gammaproteobacteria; order Enterobacterales; family Enterobacteriaceae; genus Kosakonia; species Kosakonia sp. S42. Next base: position 4,180 of record NZ_JACVTW010000043.1, read on the forward strand.
CGGAATGATCGAGATATGACCATTGCGCTCGAGAATGGCGAACTTAATCTCTGCGAGGTCGACAATGCCCTGGTTATTGCGCGCCGAGAGCATAATATCGGCGCGGGAGATATCCGCTTCGCGCATCTTCTCTGGCAGCATTTCACCGTTCTCGACCAGCACCACCGGCGTGCCATCGATAAAATTTTCTGCCCCTTTCACGTACTTCTTCAGCTTGCCAAACAGAATATCCACCACCACCAGCGTGATGATGGTCAGCGCCGCGCCGGTGACGGAGAAGTCGTTGCCGAGCAGCGCCTGCTGCGTCGCTTCACTGATGATCAGCAGCAAAATGAGATCGAAAGAGGTCATCTGCAACAAGGCTCGCCGACCGGCGATTTTGAATACCACCATTAACACCAGATAGATCGCTACCGCGCGTAACACCATATCCATTGCCGTCTCCTCAGGGCCAGATAAACTGTTTCACCGCCAGCTGGGTGGTGTCATTTAACGAAAGTCGCAATTCGCTGCTGCCAGGGGTTTGCGGCGTCAACCCGAGCCAGACGGTGAAGGGTTGATCGGGATGAGGACGGGCATACTCCAGCACCAGTTCGCCGTTCTGGCTGGTCATCTTTTCCGGCTGCGGTTGCAGGGTGCGGATCTCAAAATCCTGCATAAAGTTGCCGCCGAGGATAAAAACGGTGCGGCGTTCGTTCGAGGCGTGGGCGGTGAGTTGCATATCGATATCGCTTTGCAGGCGGGCGTAGCGGTCATACTGCACCGTCAGTTTGCCATCAATGCTATGGGCGCTTCGCGCGCTGAGCCACCCCTGGGAAAAGAGGCCGAGCAGCCCGGCGATCACTACCGCAAACAATATTACGGAGCCAATGCGCTGCACCTTTGTTTCAACATGCAGCCAGAACGGGCTGTCAGCCACCGGATAGCGGTGCGACTTCTTCTCCATCTCTCCTCCACGGCGTCGGTGGAAACCACGTAAAGAGAGTGTAGATGAGGCGGGGACCATGCGGTAAGGAAGCTGCTGAAACGGCGTAGGCCGGATAAGCGGTACGCGCCATCCGGCAATGGGGTGGCACTCATGCCTGATGGGTGGAAGGGTTCCGTTCACCAGGTGATGGGGAGTTTCATTAATCTTTTATGCGGTGAACGGGATAAGGGAAGCGGCCGCGCTCCCCTTATCAATCCCCGCGGCCCCGCGAGGAAATCGGTGCTGCGCACTGCGCTCACCTCCCGCGTGCCTGACTGCGGCCGGCTCGACTCGACATCCTGTCTCGGTTCGCCTCTGTCCGCCATCCATGGCGTCCAGACCTTGTCATTCACGCTTCGGTTCGCCGATTTCAGCGGGGGTCAACACCATCGCTGTCATATTGCAGATAAATGTCGCAACGATGTCGCTGTGGGCTCGCTTTTGTAGGCCGGATAAGGCGAAACCACCATCCGGCAATTGTGTCGCGGAGGTAATGCCGGATGGCGCGTACCGCTTATCCGGCCTACGCCGTTTCAGCGGCTTCATTCATTTAGGCCGGATAAGCGCCAGCGCCATCCGGCAATCTGCGAGGAACTTACCCCGCTTTCTGCTGCACCTGATGCACGCCGATATAACGCTCGTAGCGGTTCGCTTTCAGGCGCGTTAAATCCACCAGCACCAGGCCATCGACGCAGTTATTGAAATCGGGATCGCTGCCGAAGTCGATAAACTGCACGCCGCCGGGCTCGCCCAGCTCGGAATACTGTTTATAGAGCGGGGGAATACCGCAGCCGAGATTACCCAGCAGCGATTTCAGCCGGGTCAGATCTTCGGTGTAATCCTCGCCGGTAAACTGCGCCAGCACCTCGGGCAGCGTGGCGGGGCAGGGGCGGCGCGAGGACGCCAGCGGCCAGGCGGCGGGGAACCAGAGGCGATAGAAAGCAATCAGCAGATCGCGCGCCGCAGGCGGCAGGCCACCGGAGATGGAGACCGGGCCAAAGAGATAGCGGTACTGCGGGTAGCGCGCCAGATAAGCGCCAATCCCCGACCAGAGATAATCGAGCCCACGACGTCCCCAGTAGCGCGGTTGAATAAAGCTGCGCCCCAGCTCAAGACCCTCGCGCAGCACCTCCGCCATACGCGCATCGTAGTGAAACAGGCTATGGCTATAGAGCCCCTCCGGCCCCTGCTCGGCGATAAGCTGCGCCGTCGGCATAAAGCGGTAGGCGCCGACAATCTCCAGATCGGCATCATCCCAGAGGATCAGGTGCAGGTAGTGATCATCGTAGCGATCCGTATCGCGCCGTTTGCCGCTCCCTTCACCCACGGCGCGAAAAGCGATCTCGCGCAGCCGCCCCAGTTCGCGCAGCAGCGGTGCATCCTCTTGGCCGTTGCGCTGCCAGAGATAGATCGTTTTGCCGTCCGGCGTGCGCCCGAGGCACTCGGCGCGGCTCAGTTCGCGGCGCAGGGTGGCTCTGTCTTCCGGCCGGGCGATGGCGCATTCGGTTTTGAACGTGCCGGGCACTCCCTTGCCGAGACGCAGAAGATGCTGGCGACACTTCTCGGCCAGCTCGCGCGGCGCGAGGGCAGTGGTGTGCCAGTTCTCCCAGGGAATGCGCTGACCGAGGGTGATCGGCAGGCTGCTGTTACGGCGGCGAAACATCTGCTGCATCAACAGCAGCAGCGGCAGGTTGTCTGAGAGCAGGGCGCTGGCGTAAAACAGCGCGCTGTTGCGGGCATCGATCCACGCCGGCAACAGCGGAGCACGGAACTTGTTCGCCAGCTTTATAAACCCGGCGTGCCAGCGTTTATCGCGAATGCCTTTGCGGGTCAGGCGCGACACTTCGCCCGCCGGGAAAAAGATCAGCACGCCGCCGGATTGCAGCTGGTTTTCCATCTGTTGCAGGGCGGCTTTGGTGGTGCGACCGCCGATATTGTCCACCGCGATAAAGAGCGAGCTTAAGGGTTCGAGGTGGCTCAGCAGGCGGTTGGTGACCACTTTGACATCGCGGCGCACGCGCGAGACGGCATACATCAGCGCCAGCCCATCCAGCGTCCCGGTCGGGTGGTTGGCGATAATCACCAGCGGGCCATGTTCGGGAATTTGTTCGAGGCAGTGAGCGGGGATGGTACAGCGAATTTGCAGATGGTCGAGGACATGTTCCACCATATCCAGCCCTTTCAGGTGGCGGTGCTGGGCGGCGAATTGCTGGAACTCCTGTTCGTAAAGCAGACGCCTGAGCAGGTTCTTTTGCCAGGGTGCCGGTCTGGCCTGCGGCCAGAGATCCTCAAGTACATTGTCGAGACTAAACATGGCGATTTCTCCTCCCGTCTTGCCGCTGACAGTAGCGGGAGAAGATGACGCTTACATTTCATTACAATGACGTTATGAGCATTTGTTGCAGGCCGACGTAGGCCGGATAAGCGCAGCGCCATCCGGCGTTTTACCTCCCGCACCCATGCCGGATGGCGGCTTGCAGCCTTATCCGGCCTACATGGTCTTTACCCCGTAGGCCGGATAAGCGTAGCGCCATCCGGCATTGCAGAAGGCAGAGCGGGAAAATTAAATCAGGCCGCGTTCGGCGAGATCGAGGGCGAAATAGCTGAAGATCAGGTCCGCGCCTGCGCGTTTGATGGCGCCGAGGCTCTCCATCACCACTTTATCTTCATCGATCGCACCGGCCTGGGCGGCGAACTTGATCATCGCGTACTCACCGCTCACCTGGTATGCGCCCAGCGGCAGTTCGGTGCGTTCACGAATATCACGCAGAATATCGAGGTACGCCCCGGCTGGTTTTACCATCAGGCAGTCGGCACCCTGCGCTTCATCAATCAGCGATTCGCGGATCGCTTCGCGGCGGTTCAGCGGGTTCATCTGATAGGTTTTGCGATCGCCTTTCAGCGCGGTGCCCGCCGCTTCACGGAACGGGCCGTAGAAGGAGGAGGCGAACTTGGTGGAGTAGGACATGATGGCGGTATCTTTAAAGCCCGCCGCGTCCAGCGCCTGGCGGATCGCCTGCACCTGGCCATCCATCGCTGCCGATGGCGCGATAAAATCAGCCCCGGCTGCTGCCGCAACCACCGCCTGCTTACCGAGGTTCAGCAGGGTTGCGTCGTTGTCGACGCCGTGTTCGCACAGTACGCCGCAGTGGCCGTGCGAGGTGTATTCACAAAAACAGGTATCGGACATCACGATCATCTCCGGTACCGTCTCTTTACAGATGCGCGACATGCGCGCCACCAGACCATTTTCCTGCCAGGCATCGCTGCCGGTGTCGTCGGTATGGTGTGAAATACCAAAGGTCATCACCGAGCGGATACCCGCTTTAGCGATGCGCTCAATTTCACGGGCGAGATATTTTTCCGGAATGCGCATCACGCCGGGCATGGCGGAGATCGCCTGGTAATCGTTCAGCTCTTCTTCAACAAAGATCGGCAGCACCAGGTCGTTTTTGCTCAGTGTTGTCTCTTCAAACAGGGCGCGCAGCGCAGGGGTTTTACGCAGGCGGCGAGGACGGGTGATTAAATCGGTCATGATATGCCTAAGATTTATGGAACAGATGGCGGCATTGTAGCCGAAAATATAATCCCCCGTTTTACCAAAATCGCCGTTAAGCCACAGGCAGGCGGCAATGCACCTGCCTGTTACTTCATCAGGAGGCGGGGATCGCCATCGGTTTATTGTTGCTCAGCTCGCTCACCAGATCGTTCACGCCGTCGCTCATATTGGTGAATTTGGTCAACGGTGAACGGGTGATCACCACGAACACGCCAACGTTATGCTGCGGCACCATCGCCATATAGGTGATAAACCCGCCACCGCCGCCGGTCTTCTGAATAATTCCCGGATGGCCCTCTTTCGGGGCCATATAGACCCAGCCGAGGCCGAGGGCGTCGGCTTTACCCGGCACATCCATTCCCACCACTTTCGTCAGGCGTTCGCGCGGGTAGATCAGCGTCTGCATCCGGTCAGCCTGCGTATCGCGGTGGTAGAAGTCGGAGGAGAGGAACTGCTGCATCCAGCGCATCATATCGCCAGGCGTGGAGTAGACGCCGCCGCTGCCAATCGCCGCCAGCGTGTTGTTGCACGGGCTGGCCCCTTTTTCTGCCACCATCAGCCGTTTGCACTGATCCGGCGACGGGGTGAAGGTGGTGTCCTTCATGCCCAGCGGGCGGGTAATCTGCTCTTCAAACAGCTGCGGATAGGGTTTTCCCGCCGCGCGCGCCAGCGCATCCGCCAGCAGATCAAAGGCCAGGTTGGAATAGGCCGCCTGGGTGCCCGGCGCGGTTTTCAGTTTGGCGGTGGCGAGCCAGTTCCAGCGCTGCTCGCGTGTCGGCCAGACAAAGACCGGGCGCACCGCTGCGCCGCCGGGCTGCTCGCGCGGCAGGGCGCTGGTGTGCGTCGCCAGGTTAACCAGCGTGATCGGCGCGCCCTGGTAAGTGGGTACGCGCGCGCCGGGCGGGGCATATTTACTTAACGGATCGTCAAGGCGCACGCGGCCCTGATCGAGCAGCTTCACCAGCATCTCACTGGTCATCAGCTTAGAGAGCGAGGCGATGCGCACCACCGAGTCGAGCTGCGGGCGCACATTGTTGCCGGGACGGGTTTCGCCGAAACTGCGAAAGACGCGCTGATTGCCGTCAATCACCACCATTGCCATGCCGGTCGCGCCGCTGCCATAGAAGATATGGTTGGCATAACGATCGACGATTTCAGAAGCAAATACCGGGTCGGGGGAGTGTTGCGCCGCCCGGACGCTGGTCAGGCCCAGCGCACACAACATCGCGGAGATAAGCAGACAACGTTTCAACGAAAGGATCCATTAATCACGGGGAAAGATAGAGCGTATTTATACTACTTGCGCGCCGTTGCAAAGGGGCGAAAAGCGGAATGTTTCGCCCTAATCCGTAACGCCAGGTAAATAAGAGCATTTTTTTCTGCCCGCCGCCGCTGCCGCGGGCTGTGATAAGCTCCGTTTTTCACCAAACAGGAGGCAGGCAATGGTTGCTCAACGGGTAGTGATGGTGGTCGATATGCAAAACGGCGTGTTCGCCATGCCGCGTCATCAGCGCGCGCAGTGCGTCGCGCGGATCAATCAGCTAACGGCAGTGGCAGATACCGTGATCTTTATCCAGCATGCCGAATCGGGCGGGCTGGAGGAGGGGAGTGAAGGTTTTGCGCTGCTGCCGGAGTTAACCCAGCCAGCGAGCGCCTTTTACATCACCAAAACCGCCTGCGACGCCTTCTACAAAACCGGGCTGGAGGCGCTGCTGCGTGAACGGGCGATTGAAAGCTTTGTCATCTGCGGCTGTGCAACGGATTACTGTGTCGATACCACGCTAAAAAACGGTGCCAGCAAAGGCTTCGCGATTACCGTCGCGGAGGATGCCCACACCACTGCTGACCGCGCGGCGGCAAAGGCAACCACGCTTATCGACCACTACAACGAGGTGTGGCGCACGCTGATCGTGCCGGACAACCCGGTGCAGGTGAAAAGTGTCGATACAATTGTTTATGACTGGCAAAGCCACTAAACGGTTAACCTGAGGTCTGATTAAACGAGCCAGCGCCGCACCCGCGGCGCTTTTTTGTCGCTGGCCGCGAGCATGACACAGCACACGTCGTAAAGAATAAGAAAGACCCAGGAGAGCACTATGTTTCGTTCCTTTTTCCCCCGGCCGACGCCCTTTTTTGCCTCGGCGTTTATCTGGACGCTTCTCGCCATTGTTTTCTGGCTGGCAGGCGGCGAACGCTGGTTATTACATTTGACCGGCATATCAAGCGAGGTGCCAATCAGCGCCGCGCGCTTCTGGTGCCCCAACTTTCTGCTCTTCTACGCCTACTACGCGCTCTGCGTCGGCCTCTTCGCCGGCTTCTGGTTTATCTATTCGCCCCATCGCTGGCAGCGGTGGTCGGTTCTCGGCACCGCGCTGATTATCTTCGTCACCTGGTTTCAGGTGGAGGTGAGCGTCGCCATCAACGCCTGGTATCAGCCCTTTTATGACCTGATCCAAAAGGCGCTTACCGCGCCGAATACCGTGCCGCTGGAGAAGTTTTACAGCGGCAGCGGCGTCTTTTTGGGCATCGCGCTGATTGGTGTGACGGTGGCGGTGCTGAATAACTTCTTCGTCAGCCACTATGTCTTCCGCTGGCGCACGGCGATGAACGAATACTATATGGCGCACTGGCAGCAGCTGCGCCATATCGAGGGTGCCGCGCAGCGTGTGCAGGAGGACACCATGCGCTTTGCCAGCACGCTGGAGGATATGGGCACCAGCTTTATCAACGCCATTATGACCCTGTTCGCCTTTCTGCCGGTGCTGATTGTTCTATCGCCTCACGTGCCGGAGCTGCCGCTTATTGGGCATGTTCCTTACGGGCTGGTGTTTGCCGCCATCGGCTGGGCGCTGTTTGGCACGCTGGTGCTCGGCGTGGTGGGCATCAAGCTGCCCGGCCTGCAATTTAAAAATCAGCGCGTCGAAGCGGCGTACCGTAAAGAGCTGGTCTATGGTGAAGATGATGCTGAACGTGCGCGGCCGCATACGGTGGTGGAGTTGTTTAGCGCCGTGCGTCGTAACTACTTTCGGCTCTATTTCCACTACACCTATTTCAACGTCGTGCGCATTCTCTATCTCCAGGTTGACGCGGTGTTTGGCCTGGTTATGCTCTTCCCGACGCTGGCAGCCGGGGCGATTACCTTCGGGTTGATGCAGCAGATCACGAACGTCTTTGAACAGGTGCGCAGCTCGTTCCAGTATTTGATCACCTCGTGGACGACGCTGGTGGAGCTGATGTCCATCTATAAACGTTTGCGCAGTTTTGAGCGTGAGGTCGATAATCAGGAGTTCGTTCCTGTCGCCTCTCACGGTCATTAACAAAGGAAGGTTATGTCTTACGTACCTCGTTTTAGCTGGTTGCTGGCGGCGCTGATTGTCGCCGGGTGTAGTTCGCAGGGCTCGCTCTCTGATAAAGAGGCCGCGAAGGAGCCTAAAAAGGCGAAACCGCTGGATGTCGCAAGCGTGGTGCGTAACACCATTCCCGCCAGCGTTAAAGATCGCGACGGCTGGGCTGAAGATCTGGCGAATACCTTTAAAAGCCAGAAGCTGCCGCCGACGCTGGAGAATATCTGCTCTGTATTAGCGGTGGCGCAGCAGGAGTCCAACTACCAGTCCGATCCGGTGGTGCCGGGGCTGAATAAGATCGCCTGGAAAGAGATCGACAAGCGCGCCGGGCAGCTGCACATCCCTGTGCTGCTGGTGCACACGGCGCTGAAAATCCCGTCGCCCAACGGCAAAAGCTACAGCGAGCGGCTCGATAAGGTGCGCACCGAACGCGAGCTGAGCGCGATTTTCGATGACATGATCAATATGGTGCCGATGGGGCAGACGCTGTTTGGCTCTTATAACCCGGTGCACACCGGCGGGCCGATGCAGGTGAGCGTCTCCTTTGCCGAGCAGCACACCGACGGCTACCCGTGGGAGATGTCCGGCACCGTGCGCCAGGAGGTCTTCAGCCGCCGCGGCGGATTGTGGTTCGGCACCTATCATCTGCTTAACTACCCGGCCAGCTACAGCGCACCGATCTACCGCTTCGCCGATTACAACGCCGGTTTCTACGCCAGCCGTAACGCAGCGTTTCAGAACGCAGTGAGCAAAGTGACGGGCATTAAGCTGGCGCTGGATGGCGATCTGATCCTTTATGGCAGCCGCGAAGCGGGCACTACCGAGCGTGCAGTGCAGACGCTGGGCGCGCAGCTTGCGATGAGCGATCGGGATATTCGCCGCCAGCTTGAGCGTGGCGACAGTCAGGAGTTTGAAGAGACGAAGCTCTATCGTGAGATTTATCGCCTGGCGGATAAGCGCAGCGGAAAAACGCTGCCGCGCGAGATGCTACCGGGGATTCAGTTAGAGAGCCCGAAAATCACGCGTAACTTAACCACGGCGTGGTTTGCGAAACGCGTTGACGATCGTCGGGCCGCTTGCATGGCGCGCAATTAGCGCAGATTGTGGCTACGCCAGCGCAGGACGAGGAAGATCACGCCCAGAAACGCGCTGCCGGCGATAAACGGCACAAGACCGAAAATCGTGCCTACGCCCATACCCATCTCAACGTGGGGACGGGAGACGTCCTGCGTCTGCATCAGGTGTTCAAACACGCCAGGCGCGTGCACCAGCAGGTTAAGCAACTGCGCACCTGCCCAGAAGCAGAGCAGTACGAAGACGGCGTAAGCAATATTACCCGGTCTGGAGGTGTCTCGTTTTTTCGCGCCCTTATTAAAGGGTTTGGATAGGGTAAAATCAGCCATAAGACCTCCGGTACTCGTTACTTTTAAACGCTCAGGGAAGATAGGCTCAGAGCCGTAACTCCTGGTTAGTTTGGCACCAGTCACGCTTTGTCAACATCAGAATGGTGATAATTTCGGAGCGGGAAGGATCCCAGGGAAGCGTTTTTTGTGAGTCATCACATTTTTGTAACGTATTAATTATTTCAGTAACATTTCGGAATTACCGCACAGCACACACTCTCAACCCGCGCGCTGTGCGATGATGCGCCCTTTACCTGCTGGAGTTGTCATGAAGCTGCCTGAGAAAATTCGCCGTGACTGGCACTACTACGCGTTTGCGATCGGCCTGATCTTTATTCTCAATGGCGTGGTCGGGCTGATGGGATTTGAAGCTAAAGGGTGGCAAACCTATGCCGTCGGGCTGGTGACCTGGCTGGTGGGGTTCTGGCTGTCGGGGCTGATTATCCGCCGCCCCGCGCAAAATGAGGCGACGGAAAGTACCGAGTAACGCTTACTCTTGCATTGAGATCTTCAGCGCGCTGCTTTGCTGGTGGCGCTCAAGCGCCAGCTCAATCAGGCGGGTGATAAGCGTGCTATAGCTGATGCCGCTCGCCTGCCACAGTTTCGGGTACATGCTGATATTGGTGAAACCGGGCAGGGTGTTGATCTCATTGATCACCACCTCGTTGTCCGGCGTCAGGAACACATCCACCCGCGCCATCCCTTCGCAGCCCAGCGTCTTATACGCCTCAATGGCGATCGCGCGGATCTTCTCGTTGGTCTCGGGATCGATGGCGGCCGGCACCACAACCTGCGCACCCTGATCGTCAATGTATTTGGTGTCGTAAGCGTAGAACTCGCTGTTCAGCACAATTTCACCGCAGGTGCTGGCCTGCGGCTCATCATTGCCCAGCACCGCGCACTCGATCTCGCGCCCGACGATCCCTTTCTCCACCACCACTTTTTTGTCGAAAGCAAAGGCCAGACGCAGCGCGTCAGCATACTGCGCTTCGTTGGTTACTTTGCTGACGCCGACGGATGAACCCTGGTTGGCGGGTTTAACAAACAGCGGCAGGCCGAGCTTCGCGGTCACGTCGCTAAAGCTGAAGCTGTCGCGGTTGGCGCGCGTCAGGGTGATAAACGGCGCGATGGCCAGACCGGCATCGCGCAGCAGACGCTTGGTGACGTCTTTATCCATGCAGGCTGCGGACGCGAGCACATCGGAGCCGACAAACGGCAGGTTGGCAAGGCGCAGCATCCCTTGCAGGGAGCCATCTTCACCGAGCGTGCCGTGAACGATCGGGAAAATGACATCAACATTCGGCAGCGGCGAGCGGTTATCTGCCGCAATCAGTTGTTGTTCGGCGACGCCCGGCACCAGCGCCACGCTGTTGTCCGACGGATTCAGCGCGATACGCGCCGGATCGCTGGCGTTTTGCAGATAGTTCTGCGCATCGCTAATATGCCACTGCCCTGATTTATCAATACCCAGCAGCACCACTTCAAAGCGCGATGTATCCATCGCATCGACAATGTTCTTCGCCGACTGTAACGACACTTCATGCTCCGCCGATTTGCCGCCGAAGACGACCCCTACCCGCAGTTTTGCCATTTCAACAATCACTCACACTGATGAGAAAACCCATACGATATCACGTCAAAACGCACGATTCGCGGCCTTCTGCCATAATGTCTGGAGAAAAAAAGAGGAGGAGAGGTGAGCGGGAAGAGCCTGATCGTAATCGCTATTCTTATCGGCGGCGTCTATGCGGGCTACCGCGCGCTGCCAGCGTGGTACAACCCTTTTGCCCCGCTTCAGCTGAGCGATCCACCGGGGCGCATCACCCAGTTCAAACTGCGGCGTTTAACGCCTGAAGATTGCGCCGCGCTGCTGAAGCAGGCGAATCAGCAGCGGCTTATCTCCTCCGTCGCGGTGGCGGACAGCGGCGGCGACTGTCCGTTAACCAACGTAGTGCGGGTAAAAGATTTCGGTGCCGTGAAGCTGAGCAGCAGCTTTCTGGCGAGCTGCCCGCTGGCGCTCAGTTCGGCGCTGTTTGTCGAGCAGCAGGCGCGGCCATTAAGCCAAACGATGATGGGCAGCGCCTTAACGCGTATCGATCACGTCGGCAGCTACGCCTGCCGCAATATCTACAACCGTGCGGATGCGCGGCGCAGCGAACATGCCAGCGCGGAAGCGCTCGATATCAGCGCTTTCCGGCTGGCGAATGGCGAGCAGGTTTCTGTCCTGCGCGGCTGGCGGCAGACGCGCACTCAGCCTTGGCTGCGTGCAATGCTGAGTGCCAGCTGCGGGTATTACGGCAATGGCCTCGGGCCGGAGTATAACGCCGCGCACGCGGACCATTTCCATCTCGGCATGCGCGGCTACGGCCTCTGTCGCTAAGCATATCGCGCTTAGCATTTACGGTTTTTCTCCGCGCGCCTGCGCCATTCGGCGTGGGTTGAGAGATAAAACTCCAAAGTGTGGCTAAGCGCATATCTGGTAACTTATCGCTGGCGCATTCTTGCTACCCTATGCGCCGTTTTTCAAAACCTGAGTGATTACGCGTATTTATGGAATCCTGGAAGGTCAATCTTATCTCGGTCTGGTTCGGCTGCTTTTTTACCGGGCTTGCCATCAGCCAGATTTTGCCGTTTCTGCCGCTCTACGTGGCGCAACTGGGGGTGACCTCGCATGAGGCGCTGTCGATGTGGGCAGGGCTAACCTTCAGCATCACTTTCCTTATCTCGGCGATTGTCTCGCCGATGTGGGGCAGCCTGGCGGACCGCAAAGGGCGCAAGCTGATGCTGCTGCGCGCTTCGCTGGGGATGGCGATCGCCATTCTGCTGCAGGCTTTCGCCACTAACGTCTGGCAGTTGCTTCTGCTGCGCGGCGTAATGGGGCTCACCTCCGGTTATATTCCTAATGCCATGGCGCTGGTCGCCTCGCAGGTGCCGCGCGAGCGCAGCGGCTGGGCGCTCAGCACGCTCTCCACGGCGCAGATCAGCGGCGTGATCGGCGGCCCGCTGATGGGCGGTTTTCTCGCTGACCACTTAGGCCTGCGCACGGTGTTTATCATCACCGCGATGCTGCTGATGGTGAGCTTCCTGGTGACGCTGTTCCTGATTAAAGAGGGGGGCAGGCCGAAGGTTAAGAAGGGCGAGCGGCTCAGCGGCAAAGCGGTCTTCTCGACGCTGCCCTATCCGGCGCTGGTGATCAGCCTCTTTGTCACCACCATGGTGATCCAGCTCTGTAACGGCTCGATTGGCCCGATCCTCGCACTGTTTGTCCAGTCACTGTCGCCCGATACCGCCAATATCGCCTTTCTTAGCGGGCTTATCGCCGCGGTTCCCGGCGTGTCGGCGCTGCTCTCGGCGCCCAGGCTTGGCAAACTGGGCGATCGCATCGGCACCTCGCGCATTCTGTTAGCAACGCTCGCCTGCGCGATTGTGCTCTTCTTCGCCATGTCGTTTGTCACCTCGCCATTGCAGCTTGGGATTCTGCGCTTTCTGCTCGGCTTTGCCGATGGCGCGATGCTGCCCGCCGTGCAGACGCTGCTGCTGAAGTACTCCAGCGAGCAGGTCACCGGACGCATCTTTGGTTATAACCAATCCTTTATGTACCTCGGTAACGTTGCTGGCCCGCTGATGGGTGCCTCGGTCTCGGCGATGGCTGGCTTTCGCTGGGTCTTCGCCGCCACGGCGGTGGTAGTGCTGATTAACCTGATACAGCTGGCACGCGCATTTCGCCGCGTGCGGCAACCACGCTAAACGCAGGCCGGAAATAGATCTCCGGCCTGCGCATCCTGGTTCTCTATATACTTCGCAACCCGCGACGCCGTTATTTCCCTAATGACCTTACTAACAGTGTGAATTAATGCGCAAAAATAATAGATGCATCTCCTTTGCAACTACTAAATCGAGTGCTAACTTCATGCAACATCTCAAAAGGAAATAGCGCCATGAAAAATCTCATTGCTGAGTTATTGGTCAAGCTTGCGGAAAAGGAGGAGGAGTCGAAGGAGCTGGTCGCCCAGGTTGAAGCGCTGGAAATTGTCGTCACCGCGCTGCTGCGCCAGATGGCGGCCTCGGAGCAACAGTCGCTGATCCTGAGCGTTGAAGGCGCGCTGGCAGAGGCTCTGCCGGGCGATGAAGCCTTATCCAGAGACTCTGAGCTGCTGCAACAATACGTAAAAAAGCTTTTAAGGCACCCACGCAGTTGACCCCGCGTTAGCATGTAACATCTGTCATCTCACTGTCATCTGGGCTGCCTATAGTCGCTCTGTTTTATTTTCTTTAAGTATTTGTACATGGAGAATATTAAGTGAAACAGAGCGCGTTATATCTTGCACTATTATCCCTGCTTTCCTCGCCTGCTATTTATGCAGAATCATCTGTAGCGCCGGTTCTTGAAAGCCGCGCAGCTCACGGCGATATTTCCGCGCCAGGCGGCGCACGCCGTTTGACGGGCGACCAGACTGCTGCCCTGCGTGATTCCCTGAATGACAAGCCAGCCAAAAATATTATTCTGCTGATTGGCGACGGCATGGGCGATTCCGAAATTACCGCCGCGCGAAATTATGCCGAAGGGGCGGGCGGTTTCTTTAAGGGTATCGATGCGCTGCCGCTGACCGGGCAATACACCCACTACTCGCTGGACAAAAAAAGCGGTAAGCCCGATTACGTCACCGACTCCGCCGCCTCGGCGACGGCGTGGAGCACCGGCGTAAAAACTTATAACGGCGCGCTCGGCGTCGATATCCATGACAAAGATCATATGACCATCCTTGAGATGGCAAAAGCCGCCGGTCTGGCGACAGGCGACGTCTCCACCGCGGAATTGCAGGACGCGACGCCTGCTGCGCTGATCTCCCATGTTATCTCTCGCCGCTGTTACGGCCCGACCGTAACCAGCGAGAAGTGTGCGCTTAACGCGCTGGAGAAGGGCGGCAAAGGCTCGATTACCGAACAGTTGCTGAACGCGCGCCCGGACGTGACGCTCGGCGGCGGGGCAAAAACCTTCAGTGAAACCGCCACCGCCGGTGAGTGGCAGGGCAAAACTCTGCGCGAGCAGGCGCAGGCGCGCGGTTACCAGCTGGTAAACGATGCCGCCTCGCTTGCGGCAATCAGTACAGCTAATCAGGATAAACCGCTGCTCGGTCTCTTCGCCGACGGTAATATGCCGGTGCGCTGGGAAGGGCCAAAAGCCTCTCTGCATGGCAACCTGGATAAGCCTGCCGTGACCTGTACGCCGAACCCGAAACGCACCGACAGCGTGCCGACGCTGGCGGCGATGACGGAAAAAGCGATTGAACTGCTGAGCAAAAATGAGAAGGGCTTCTTCCTGCAAGTGGAAGGGGCGTCGATTGATAAGCAGGATCACGCGGCCAACCCGTGCGGCCAGATTGGCGAAACCGTCGATCTCGACGAAGCAGTACAGAAAGCGCTGGAGTTTGCGCGTAAAGATGGCAATACGCTGGTGATCGTCACCGCAGACCACGCCCATGCCAGCCAGATCATTCCGGCAGATACCAAAGCACCGGGACTGAGCCAGGCGTTGACCACCAAAGATGGCGCAGTAATGGCGATGACCTACGGCAACTCGGAAGAGGAGTCGATGGAGCATACCGGCACGCAGGTGCGCATTGCGGCGTACGGCCCGCATGCGGCGAACGTGGTGGGGCTGACGGATCAGACCGATCTCTTCTACACCATGAAAGCGGCGCTGAGCCTCAAGTAAGGGCTGCCCGGCGGTAAATGTTTGCTGCCGGGTGGTTTTTTCGCCAATTAGGACCATCCTTAAAGGGTTCATTGACAGAAGGATGGCGCTATGAAAATCACACTCCTCGTTACTCTTATCTTCGGTGTGCTGTTTATGACGGCGTTAAGCGCCGCCGAGAAAACACTGACCCCGCAACAACAACGTATGACGCTCTGCAACCAGCAGGCTAAGGCGCAGAACCTTGGCGGCGATGCGCGCAAGAGCTACATGAGCGACTGCCTGAAGAACACCAAAACCGAGCCGGGGCAAAAAAGCCTGACACCGCAGCAGCAGCGGATGCGCGAATGCAACGCCCAGGCGACGCAGCAATCCCTGAAAGGCGATGACCGCAGTAAATTTATGAGCGCCTGCCTGAAAAAAGCAGCGTAATCCTCCCCGCGCGGGCGTACATCGCGCCCGCCTACTCAACGCCTTTCTGCCGCTGTGTTGCTCCCCGCTTAATCTCTGCCAGGCTTAATTTGTGAGCTGTGTTGTCTTTTTTTCCTTTGCGAGTGTACGTCGCCAGACGTTACGCCCGTTTTGCCACACCAATACGGGAGCAAGAGTAATGAATTATCAATATGTTACCGACCTGAACGATCTGCCGGAAAACCAGCCGGTGAAATTCGATGTCGATGGCACCTCGCTTATCCTCATCCGCACTTTAACCCAGGTGCGCGCGTTCCAGAGCCGCTGCCCCCATGCCGGTGCGCCGCTTGAGCAGGGCGCGGTGTGCGACGGGCGGCTGGTCTGCCCGTGGCATAAAGCTAACTTTGATATCACCAACGGCGAGTGGTGCGAGCCGCTGGCGCTGCAAAACCTGAAGCAGTATCCGGTGCATATTGAGCAGAACCGCGTACTGGTTAACCCGCGCCCGCTCTCGCCGACCAATCACAACACCATTCGCGGCGACGGGCCGCAAACGATAGTGATCCTCGGGACCGGCGCGGCCGGTAGCTCGGCGGCGGTGACGCTGCGCGACGCCGGGTTTAACGGCCATCTGATGCTGATTGATAAAGAGAGCGAAGCGCCCTATGACCGCACGGCGCTGAGCAAATTTGTGCCGTCAGGCAAGATGAAGATCAGCGAAGTGCCGCAGCTGCTGGATAAAGCGTTCTATGCCCAGCCGGGGGTGGAAAACATTGATCAAGAGGTGACAAAGCTTGATGCCGAAGCACATCAGCTAACGCTCGCCGACGGGCGCGAAATTACCTTCGACAAACTGCTGCTGGCGACCGGTGGACGCCCGGTCTGGCCAGAAATCGGCGGCAACCAACTGGCGGGCGTGCATGTGCTGCGTGATATCCACCAGGCGCAGACGCTGCTGAGTGAAGTGGAAGATGAGCAACAACTGGTGATCGTTGGTAACAGCTTTATCGCCATGGAGCTGGCGGCGGCGCTGCGTAACCAGGATGTCGATGTCACCGTCCTGTCGCGCCACGCGCTGCCGTTTGTGCCGCAGTTCGGCGAAGAGATTGGCCGTCACTTTATGCAGCTGCATAAGCAGAATGGCGTCAAATTTGTGACCGGCGAGCCAGCGGAGTTGCAGGGCGATAAGCACGTGCAGCGCGTGGCGCTGAAAGATGGTCGCACTATCCCGGCGCATGTGGTGGTGTTTGCTACCGGCGTGGAGCCGTCGACCGATCTGGTGGGCGATCTGCCCCACGAAGAGGATGGTAGCCTGACGGTGGATGAGTATCTGCGCGCCGCGCCCGATATCTGGGCGGTGGGCGATATCGCCACCTATCCGGCACCGGAAGGGCCTCGACGCATTGAGCACTGGCGCGTTGCGCAGCAGCAGGGGCGCATTGCGGCGTTCAATATGCTCGGGGAATCACAGCCTTTCGATCGGGTACCCTTTTTCTGGACTACCCACTTCGGCACGCGCTTTGAATACCTCGGCTATGCCCGCGAATGGGACAGCATGAAGATGCTGGGCTCGTTTGAGAATAAACGTTTTGCTGTGCTCTACGGCCAGGAGGGAATGCTGAAAGCGGTGCTGAGCTGCGGCGAGAACACCGCCACGGCGGAGCTGGTGCTGAAAATGCAGGAGCCGCTGACCATGCGTGCGGCCAGCGAACCCCTCTCGTAACGTTCGCGCCACGGTCTTATCGCCGTGGCGCTGCCTTTTACGCGCTCAGTTTTTCCGACTTCGCCATACAGGCAGCCATCGCGTCCATCACCGCGGCGCGAAAGCCCTTATCTTCCAGCACTTTCACCGCTTCGATGGTGGTGCCGCCCGGCGAGCAGACCATATCTTTCAGCTCGGCAGGATGTTTACCCGTTTCCAGCACCATCTTCGCCGAACCCATTACCGCCTGCGCAGCAAATTTATAGGCCTGCGCGCGCGGCATGCCGCCCAGCACGGCGGCATCGGCCATCGCTTCGATAAACATAAACACATACGCCGGAGCCGAGCCGCTGACGCCGACGACCGGGTGGATCATCCCTTCGGCAATCACTTCCGCTTCGCCAAAACAGCGGAAAATGGTCAGCACATCGGCGGTATCTTCGGAGGTAACCAGCGCGTTCGGCGTGATGGAGGTCATCCCGGCGTTAACTAGCGCGGGGGTGTTCGGCATCACGCGGATAATTTTACGGTCGTGGCCCAGCGCGCGCGCCAGCTGATCGAGCGTTACGCCCGCCGCGATGGAGACCACCAGCGTCTCTTTGTTCAGGCTGGAGGCGATATCGCTAAGCACCTTCACCATGATGTTCGGCTTCACGGCGCCAAAGACAATATCGGCGATCTGCGCGACTTCCTGCGCGCTCTGCGCGGCGTTAATGCCATACTCCTGTTGCAGGGCGGCGACCTTATCAGGCGTTGGCGTGTAAACCCAAATCTGCCCCGGTTTCACCTCGCCGCTGGCGATCAGCCCGCCGAGAATCGCCTTACCCATGTTACCGCAGCCGATAAAACCGATTTTCTTTTCCATCACGTCCCTCTCTGCTTGTTATTGCATGTGATTCATAGCTTAACGCGCTTTTCCGGCGAGGGCGAAAGGATCTCTGCTTTCCCCGGCGGGCAATTAAAGGGACAATGCGCCGAAACAAAAAGGAGTCACCATGGCGATATGGGTTGATGCGGACGCCTGTCCGAATGTGATTAAAGAGATTTTATTTCGCGCCGCGGAGCGGACACAGACGCCGTTAACGCTGGT
The DNA here is from genome assembly GCF_016624785.1 of Kosakonia sp. S42. Taxonomy (NCBI): domain Bacteria; kingdom Pseudomonadati; phylum Pseudomonadota; class Gammaproteobacteria; order Enterobacterales; family Enterobacteriaceae; genus Kosakonia; species Kosakonia sp. S42. The sequence goes on from NZ_JACVTW010000043.1 coordinate 22,351, forward strand.
CGCTAACCAGAACCTGCGCGTGCCGCCCTCTAAGGTGATCCGCGCACTTAGGGTGCCAGCAGGCTTTGACGTTGCCGATAACGAAATCGTACGCCTCTGCGCGCCGGATGATCTGGTAATCACCGCTGATATTCCGCTGGCGGCGGAGGTGATAGCAAAAGGGGCGGCAGCGCTTAACCCGCGCGGTGAGCGCTACACGGAAGCGACCATCCGCGAGCGGCTGACCATGCGCGACTTTATGGATACGTTGCGCGCCAGCGGCATCCAGACCGGCGGCCCGGACTCCCTCTCGCAGCGCGATCGCCAGCAGTTTGCCGCCCAGCTCGATAAGTGGCTGCTTGAGCGCCAGCGCCGCCAGACGCCGTAACCGGGCTTGTCAGTTTTTATCACTTCCAGTAAGGTTGCCGCTACAGGTGATGCCACAGAAACTTTACAGTCCTAACGGCTGCGCCAGAACGTTCTCTCGCGCAAAATTGGGAGTGTGTAACGTTACTCTTACGCAGCACGCGCCGTTGGTTTAGTGCTATCATCGCCATCTTATTGTTGTCCCCCAACCGGGGGCCTGGAGGAACAACCTGCTCATGACGCTACCCATCTTTCTCATCGGCGCACGCGGCTGCGGTAAAACCACTGTTGGCCGGGCGCTGGCGCTGTCACAGGGCTTTCAGTTTATCGATACCGATAGCTGGTTGCAGGAAGAGGCGCAGCAGACCGTTGCGCAAATCGTAGAGCAGGAGGGGTGGGCCGGTTTTCGCGCCCGCGAAACGGCAGCACTTGAAGCCGTGACCGAACCCGCTCTGGTCGTCGCCACCGGCGGCGGCATTATTCTCAGCGACTATAACCGCCGTTTTATGCGTGAACATGGGCGCGTGGTTTACCTTTGTGCGCCGGTCGATGTGCTGGCAGGGCGGCTGGAAGCCTTTCCGCAAGAGGGGCTGCGTCCGACTCTGACCGGGAAGCCGATCAGCGAAGAGGTGAGCGAAGTGCTCGCCACCCGCGATGCCCTTTACCGCGATGCGGCACACTTTGTGGTCGATGCCGCGCAGCCGCCGCTGGCGGTGGTGGCAGAAATTGAGGCGGCTTTACAGCTGGCGCGCGCCAGTTAGCGAAACGTTTGACTATACTTATCTCTCTAACTGCAAAAGGAGAATAAGCTATGCCGACTAAACCGCCCTATCCGCGTGAAGCCCGTGTTGTAGCTGTTGAGAAGGGACCCAGCGACGCGACTGTCACCTGGTATGAACTGCGCGCGGATCATCCGAAACCGGACTCATTGATCAGCGAACACCCCTCGGAGCAGGAAGCGCTGGATGCGAAAAAGCGTTACGAGGATCCCGATAAAAGCTAATCCGGCGATCCCGCCAGCATGATTTCCTGAACCTTTCAGAAAGTCGCTTGCATCACATTTTTTGACTGGCTTAATGCCAGTCACTGTTTATATTCATTGTTACTGGAATTTATTAGAACACAGGAGTGGCACATTCTCTTTACACGGCGGCGGTGCTCCATCCTCCGTCGGTTGTTGTGCAGAGAATCATAACTAAAAGCAGTTTTGAAAGGCGGAAAGCGAAAATGAGTGCGACGTTGGCGATCCTCACCATAGGTGTGGTGCCGGTAAAAGAGATCCTGCCGCTTCTGGCAGAGCATGTTTCAGAAGATCAAATCACCCATGTCAGCCTGCTGGGGAAGATGGACCCGGCACAAGTTCGTATCGATTATTGCGTAGAACCCGGCGAGACCGCCATCCCGACGCGTCTGAGCGATGACAGCCTCGGCATGGTTTCGCGCCAGAAGGTGGAGCGCGATCTGCAAAGCGTGATCGAAGTGCTCGATAACCAGGGGACGTATGACGTCATTCTGCTGATGAGCACCGCCGATATCCGCGGCTTAAACGCGCGAAATGCCATCCTGATTGAACCGCAGCGCATCATTCCCCCGCTGGTTGCCTCGATTGTTGATGGTCACCAGGTCGGTGTGATTGTACCGGTGCCTGAACTGATGGCACCGCAGAAGAAGAAGTGGCAGGTGCTGGAAAAAGAGCCGCTGTATGAACTCTGCCACCCCTACCAGGCGAGCGAGACGGAGCTGATTGATGCCGGAAAAGCACTGCTGGAACGCGGTGCCGATGTGCTGATGCTCGACTGCCTTGGCTTCCACCAACTGCATCGCGATCTGCTGCAAAAAGCGCTGGATGTCCCGGTTTTACTCTCCAATGTGCTGGTGGCGCGCCTGGCCTCAGAACTGCTGGTATAGCCGCAGAACGGCGCAATTTCGCGTGACATCACTTAAGCCCGGCCTCTATAGTGGTTTTCCAGTCATTTCTCTATAAGGGCCTGTTTATGCTTCAAAGTAATGAATACTTTTCCGGTAAAGTGAAGTCCATTGGGTTTACCAGCAGCAGCACCGGCCGCGCCAGCGTCGGCGTGATGATGGAAGGGGAGTACACCTTCTCCACCGCGCAGCCGGAAGAGATGACGGTGGTCAGCGGCGCGCTGAATGTGCTGTTGCCAGGCGAAACCGAATGGAAAAGGCACGCCGCCGGCGAAGTGTTCAATGTCCCGGGCCACAGCGAATTCCATCTGCAGGTCGCCGAGCCGAGTGCCTATCTCTGCCGCTATCTGTAACGCTTGCGCCATCCGGCGACAAAAAAGCCCGGTAGCGCTGCGCTGACCGGGCCTGTGAAAGTGAGTCGCTAAAATCGTTAGCGCTGGGCTTCGCCGCCCAGACCTTCCACCAGATTTTGAATCAGTGCTGCCAGCTCGCCGGTCATCAGAATAAAATCGGCATCGAAACGCTGGGCATAATCTTCCCGATCGATATCTTCATTCTGATCGCGCAGTTCATCGCTGAACTTCAGGCGTTTTACCGAGCCATCATCACAGATCATAAACTGGATGCGCTGCTGCCAGTCGAGGGCCAGCTTGGTCACCACTTTGCCCGCTTCAATGTGCACAGCGATTTCGTCACTCACCAGATCCTGCTTTTTCGCGCGGATCACGCCGCCATCTTCTAGCATCGCTTTCAGCTCGGCTTCGTCCAGCAACTGGAAACCCTGCGCCACGGTGCCGGAGCGGACCCATTCGGTGAGCGTCAGCTCAATCGGGTTTTCCATCGTCAGCGGTACGACCGGGAGAGAGCCGAGGCTTTTACGCAGCAGCGCCAGCGTATCTTCCGCTTTTTTTGCGCTGGCGCAGTCGACCATAATCAGGCCGTTGACGGTGTCGATCCACATCATCGTCTGGCTGTAGCGGCTGAAGGCGCGCGGCAGCAGCGAGTGCAGCACTTCATCTTTCAGCGCATCTTTTTCGGTTTTTTTCAGTTTGCGCGCCTGCTCGGCTTCGAGGCGGGCGATTTTCGCTTCCAGCGCCTGTTTCACTACCGGCGTCGGCAGGATTTTCTCTTCTTTGCGCGCGCAGATAATAATCTGGCCGTTGTTGGTGTGGGTCAGCGCTTCGCTGTGTGAGCCCATCGGTGGAACCCAACCGGTTTTCGCCATATCCTGACTACCGCATGGCGTAAACGAGAGCGGGGCGAGCTGTTTTTCCATCTCTTCCGCACGGAGCGCCACATCGCGGCTGAGACGGTATACCATTAAATTTTTGAACCACAGCATGATTTTTTCCACGGCCTTGTCGTTAAATGCAGCGGGCATAATAGCGAATTGTCGCCGCGCTTGCATTGCTAATGCGTGGTCCACTACGAGGAGTTTGATGTGCGTATCGGTATCGATTTGGGTGGTACAAAGACAGAGATTATTGCGCTGGACGAGCGCGGCGAGACGCTGTTCCGCCATCGGCAGCCGACGCCGCGCGACTATCAGCAGACCATTGAGCTTATCGCTTCGCTGGTCGACTTAACGGAAAAAGAGACCGGCCAGCGCGGCACGGTCGGCATGGGTATTCCGGGCTCTATCTCGCCCTATACCGGGGTGGTGAAGAACGCCAACTCCACATGGCTCAACGGTAAACCCTTTGATAAAGATTTAAGCCAGCGCCTTAATCGTGAAGTGCGTCTTGCGAACGATGCCAACTGCCTGGCGGTGTCGGAAGCGGTCGACGGCGCGGCAGCGGGCGCGCAGACGGTGTTTGCGGTGATTATCGGCACCGGCTGCGGCTCGGGCATTGCGCTCAACGGCCATTCGCATATCGGCGCTAACGGTACGGCGGGCGAGTGGGGGCACAATCCGCTGCCGTGGATGGATGAGGATGAGCTGCGTTATCGCAATGAAGTGCCCTGCTATTGCGGCAAACAGGGGTGCATTGAGACCTTTATCTCCGGTACCGGCTTTGGCACCGATTACCAGCGCCTGAGCGGCCAGGCGTTGAAGGGCAACGAGATTATTCGCCTGGTGAACGAGCAGGATGCGGTTGCCGAGCTGGCGCTGAGCCGCTATGAGATGCGGCTGGCGAAGTCGCTGGCGCATGTGGTGAATATCCTCGATCCCGATGTGATCGTGCTGGGCGGCGGGATGAGTAATGTCGATCGTCTGTACCAGACGGTACCGGGTTTGATGCAGAAGTGGGTTTTCGGCGGCGAGTGTGAAACGCCGATCCGCAAAGCGTTGCACGGGGATTCCAGCGGCGTACGCGGCGCGGCGTGGCTCTGGCCGCAGGGGGAATAGGCCGGATAAGCGTTTTACGCGCCATCCGGCAATGGGCCTGGTATGTGGCATTGGTGGAAGGGTTCCGTTCACCATACGTGGTGGGGTTTCATTGACCTCTTATGCGGTGA
>NZ_JACVTW010000044.1:0-26141 GCF_016624785.1 Kosakonia sp. S42
CGCTTTCCTCTTTCAGAGTCAACCCTGAATTTCAGGATTTTTTCTCTTCCGTTGAAGCGACTATCTGGTGAAGTGATTCACGTTGTCGTGTCAACGGAGGCGCATTATAGGGATCCCATTTTTTAGCACAAGTCTTTTTGCGATCTTTTTTTCCGACTGCTGTTTTTTCGCCCTTTTCGCTGAGATCTCATGCGATCTGCACAGTTTATGCACCATAAAACAGTTGCAGAAGCCGGATCCGGCGATCAAAGTGATAGCTCTGGCCCGATTGAAGTGAGGTGTTATGTCTACTGTACTGCGTCCTTATAAGGATCTTTTCCCAACTATTGGTCAACGCGTCATGGTTGATCCCACCAGCGTCGTCGTTGGCGATGTAAGAATGGCAGAGGATGTCGGCATTTGGCCGCTGGTAGTGATTCGGGGTGACGTCAATTATGTAGAGATTGGCGCACGCACAAATATTCAGGACGGTAGCGTTCTGCACGTTACGCATAAGTCCTCCTATAACCCTGAAGGCAATCCACTGCTTATAGGAGAAGATGTCACGGTGGGTCATAAAGTCATGCTGCATGGCTGCACCATCGGTCATCGCGTGCTGGTCGGGATGGGATCAATTGTGCTGGATGGAGCCGTGATTGAAGATGAGGTCATGATTGGCGCAGGTAGCCTGGTACCACAGAATAAGCGTCTGGAGAGCGGCTACCTTTATCTGGGCAGCCCGGTAAAACAGATTCGCCCCCTGACGGAGGCCGAAATCGAAGGTTTGAAATACTCGGCCAATAATTATGTGAAATGGAAGGATGAGTATCTTACTCAGGAGAGCCAGATTACGCCCTGATCGTCCTCTTCCTGGCGGCGGATGCACTGCTCCGCCTCCTCTTCCAGATCCCAGCGATGCTGGCGAAAAAGCGAAAGGTAATCCTCTGGCGTATTGCCACCGAAACGCTGCGCCACTACTGAGCTCTTTATTGCACACATCATCTGCATGCCGTTAACCAGCGCGGGAAAAACGATCGCCTGTGTGGAGTCATGCCACTCTTCACGATCGGGAAACTGGATTGCCTGGTTCATTTCGCCAGCTCCTGTTTAAGCACTGCGATAACAGGTTCAACTTCTGGCAATACGCCATGCCATAAAAAGAGAGCGTGCGCCGCTTGCCCCACCAGCATTCCGAGGCCGTCTGCGCGGTTCACGGCGCCTAGCTTTTCGCACCAGGCCAGGAACGGTGTATTGCCTTTCTGATAAAACATATCGTAGCAGTAAGTCTGCGGGTGAATAATTGCTTGCGGTAGCGCCGGAATATCGCCCCCCATTCCGCTTGAAGTCGCATTGATGATGAGATCAAACCCCCGCTCTACAAGCGACTCCATCTCCGCCGCCTCTATGCTTCCGGTATGGGCAAAGAGCTCAGCTAACGTTTGTGCGCGAGACCAGGTGCGGTTGGTGATAGTTAAAGCACAATCGAGTGATAATAGGGGCAAGATCACCCCACGCGCCGCACCACCCGCGCCCACCAGCAGAACGCGCGAACCGGGGCGGATAAATGCCAGCCGTTGCAGATCGCTTAAGAGCCCTATGCCATCGGTGTTATCACCGAGCAAGCGCCCATCATCGAGTCGTTTAAGGGTGTTAACTGCCCCTGCCAGCGCAGCGCGTTCCGTTAGCTCATCCGCACGCGCAAAAGCCTCTTCTTTAAAAGGCACGGTGACATTTGCTCCCTTGCCTCCATTATCAAAAAAAGCGTTTAGCGTATTAACAAAATTATCGACGGGGGCGAGTGCTTTCCCATAGGGGTGATCGATTTGCAGCTGGCTGGCGAATTGCTGATGTATAAGTGGCGACTTGCTGTGCGCGACAGGATTTCCAAAAACGACGTACGGTTCCATGCTATTTACCCCTGTCGGAAGAGTTCACCGGTGAGTGCATCACGGATTTCGGAGGGATTCTGCCGGCCGCCAGTCGGTACATCGACAACCGGGAAATCTGGTCCGAACTGGGCGACAACTTCCTGGGCGGTTCTGCACGGCGGCAGACCGGATAAGTTGGCGCTCGTCGATACCAGAGGTTTGCCATAAGCCTCGCACAGCTCAACCACCAGCGGATGGTCGGTGACTCGCACGGCAAGGGAATCAAAGCGTCCAGTGAGCCAGCGCGGCGTGGTTGGTTTTGCCGGAAATACAAAAGTCACCGGACCTGGCCAGCAGGCAAAGATTGCCTGACGTTGAGTGTCTGACAGCATGCTGTCATCAATATAGGGTTTCAGTTGCGCAAAATTAGCAGCAATCAAAATTAGCCCTTTCTCGACAGGCCGCTGCTTGAGTTCAAGCAGGCGATGAACGGCGGTTTCACTGTCCGGATCGCAACCGACGCCGAAAACGGCTTCTGTTGGATAAGCGATGACTTCTTCTTTTTTCAGGATCTTCACCATGGTGGCGATGGGATCTTTTGGCAGGTTATTCTTCACGAGTTTATTCCGCTGGGAGCAGCTTTCCACATTGTTTATTGGCACAGAAACATTTGACGCCCTGCGCGGTTTTCTTCTCTGTCAGCAACGGGTAGTGACATACCGGGCACTCACCCGCTATCGGTCTGGAGTTAATGACAAACTGGCAATCAGGATAGCGATCGCAGGAGTAGAAGGTTTTGCCGTAACGCGAACGACGCTGGACAAGGTGCCCGCTCTGGCATTGCGGACAACCAATAGCCGTTTCATCAGGCTTATCGATCAGTTCGGTGTGTTCGCAGGCCGGATACTGACTGCATCCGATAAACATACCGAAGCGCCCCTGGCGTAGCACCAGCTCGGCACTGCACAGAGGACATAACTGACCATCCAGAACTTTAACGATATGGCCGTCTGCCTGACTTTTCAGGGGACGTACATAATCGCACTCCGGATAATGAGAGCAACCGAGAAACGGACCGTGTTTCCCGGAGCGAATGACAAGTTCAGCCCCGCATTGTGGGCAGGGCTCATTATTACGCACAGTAAATAGTGCTGATTTGGTCATAACAACTCTTGAAGCTGCAAAAACAGTTAATGCAGCATACCTTCATTCACTTCAAAGAGTAATTCTTCCATTTGCTGGTAGGCGTTTTCACACCCTGGAATATTGAAGAGCACCATCAGGATGACCCATTTAAGATCTTCCAGCTCGAACTCTGCGTTATCCAGCGCCAGCGCACGCTCAATCACCATTTCCCGTGTTTCGAGGTTTAGCACCTGAATCTGCTCCAGGAATAACAGGAATCCCCGGCAACTGGCATCCAGCCTTTCACTCTCTTCTGCGGTATAGATGCGTAAGGAGAGTGGATCAGAAGCAAGCTGCATCGGTTCGGCGAGGCCTTCCTGATAATCAGCCAGCTTTTCCAGCCACATAAGCGCGTTGTAGATATCCTCACGATCAAATCCGGCGTCGGTAAGATCCCGTTCCAGTTTGTCCTGATCCACACGCAATTCAGCTTCGTTATGGATGTAAGTCTCAAACAAGTACATTAGTACGTCGAACATGGCTTGCCCTCCTCAATCGGACATAGCCGCCGGGTACAGCTGCGATCCATCCTGCTAACTCCAGTTCAAGCAATTGAGCAACTGCCACTGGCACAGGTTGGCCGGCACGTTCAGCGACGACGTCAACAGGTGTTACCTCATCTCCTACGTTAGCCAGGAGCTCAGGAAATGGCAATGCCGCCTGTTCGCCTTCTGGAGGATAATTTGCATTTTCGTGTGTTTCCGCCACCCAATTTAGCCCATATTGCAAATGTTCGAGGATCTCTTCAGGCGATGTAACGGGCGTCGCGCCCTGCTTTAATAGCCAGTGCGGCCCCTCGCTGCCGGGGCTGCCAACGGCCCCCGGTAAGGCAAAAACGTCTCTCCCTTGCTCAAGCGCGAGCCGGGCCGTCACCAGCGAACCGCTGCGTAATGCGGCCTCGATCACAAATACTGCCCGGCTAAGTCCGCTAATAATCCGGTTACGACGGGGAAAATGTCCCGGCTTCGGGGTGGCTGATAACGGAAACTCGGAGACCAGCGCCCCACCCTGCTCCAGCAACTGGGAAGCCAGGGCAGTGTGTCTGCGCGGATAGAGGCTAAAGAGCCCATTACCCAGCACGCCGATGCTTCTCCCCCCAACGCTTATTGCAGCGCGATGAGCGACGCTGTCAATTCCCAGCGCCATTCCGCTGGTAATGGTTAAGCCCGCACGCGCGAGCGATTCACAAAAGAGGCGTCCCCAACGTTCGCCATACCATGAGTGCGCCCGGCTACCGACGACGGCTAATTGTTGGGATTTCAAAACCGCGATATCGCCTTTAACAAACAGCGCGCCCGGGTAATCAGCAATGGCGCGCAACGGTTCAGGATAAGCCGCATCGCTGGCAGTAATAAGGTGATGTTGAGCATCCGCCAGCCATGTAAGACAACGATCGAGTTCCCGTGCCGAAAGGGAAAAAAAGCGGCGCGTCTGCGCAACCGTCATGCCCAAAACCTGCAGGTCAGCAGCCGTCATCGCACTGCTTCTCTCCAGCTGCTGCGCGATACTCAGCCACTTGTCGCCAGAGAGGTCGCCAACCTGTACCAGACGTAGCCAAATTTCCGTGGATGTCATTCCCTCTCCCTTGCCATAAGCCGTATCGGCAATCCTTGCGATCGGTCACTGATGCTGTCAATCGCCAGGGGATTTGTCTAGAATAGAGGGCATATTCTTTACAACTCCTGAACACAACTCTGGATATTTATGGCAGTTTTGCATGTGTTACATATTCCGGACGAGCGGCTTCGCAAAGTCGCCGATCCGGTAAAAGAAGTGAATGCGGATATTCAACGTATCGTTGATGATATGTTCGAAACGATGTACGCCGAAGAGGGCATCGGTCTTGCGGCGACGCAGGTTGATATTCATCAGCGAATTATCGTGATTGATGTGTCAGAAAATCGCGATGAGCAACTGGTGTTGATCAACCCGGAATTGCTGGAAAAGAGCGGCGAAACGGGTATTGAAGAGGGTTGCCTCTCTATTCCGGAGCAACGCGCCCTTGTTCCGCGAGCGGAAAAAGTGAAAATCCGCGCACTGGATCGTAATGGCAAGTCGTTTGAACTTGAAGCTGATGGTCTGCTGGCCATTTGTATTCAGCATGAAATGGATCATCTGGTCGGTAAACTCTTTATCGATTATCTGTCTCCGCTGAAACGCCAGCGTATTCGTCAGAAAGTCGAAAAACTGGATCGTATGAACGGCCGCGCTTAAGCGGGCAGAAAAGGATAAACGTGTCAGATTCTCTACGTATTATTTTTGCCGGCACTCCTGATTTTGCAGCGCGTCATCTGGACGCGCTGCTCTCTTCTGAACACCAGATCGTAGGGGTCTTTACCCAACCCGATCGCCCTGCTGGCCGGGGTAAAAAACTGATGCCCAGCCCGGTAAAAGTGCTGGCGGAAGAGAAAGGCTTGCCCGTGTTTCAACCGGCCTCTTTACGGCAGCCGGAAAACCAACAGCTGGTCGCCGAACTGAATGCTGATGTGATGGTGGTCGTGGCTTATGGGCTTATTTTGCCTAAAGCCGTGCTCGATATGCCACGTCTTGGCTGCATTAACGTGCATGGCTCCTTACTGCCGCGCTGGCGCGGTGCGGCACCGATTCAGCGTGCGCTATGGGCTGGCGATGCGCAAACAGGCGTCACCATCATGCAGATGGATGTAGGTCTCGATACCGGCGACATGCTTTATAAACTGGCCTGCCCGATAACGCCTGAAGATACCAGCGCCACGCTGTACGACAAACTGGCGGCGCTTGGGCCGCAGGGTCTCATCGAAACGCTGCAGCAATTAGCGCAGGGTAGTGCCCAGCCGCAAGTCCAGAATGAAGAGTTGGTCACCTATGCTGAGAAGCTTAGTAAAGACGAGGCGCGTATGGACTGGTCCTTAAGCGCAGAACAACTTGAGCGCTGCATTCGCGCATTCAACCCGTGGCCGATGAGCTGGTTTATGGTTGATGAGCAGCCGGTCAAGGTATGGAAAGCCTCTGTGCTTCCCTCTTCTACGCAGGCTGACCCCGGCACGATTGTTGAAGCATCGAAATCCGGGATTCAGGTTGCAACCGCAGAAGGCATACTTAATCTTGAGACGCTGCAGCCTGCTGGTAAAAAAGCGATGAGCGCGCAGGATCTGTTGAATTCGCGGCGGGAATGGTTTGTGCCAGGCAACCGTCTGGCCTGATCTCGTATTTAAGCCCGGTTCTGCCGGGCATTTTTATTTTTGTGGTTATGAAAAAACAGATGAATTTACGCAGCATGGCTGCGCAGGCAGTTGAACAGGTTATTGAACAAGGGCAATCGCTCAGCAATATCCTGCCGCCGTTACAACAGAAAGTGACTGATAAAGATAAGGCACTGCTGCAGGAGCTCTGCTTCGGCGTGCTGCGCGTTATGCCGCAGCTGGACTGGCTTATTAATAAGCTCATGTCACGGCCAATGACGGGTAAACAGCGGACGGTACACTACCTCATTATGGTTGGGTTATACCAACTGCTGCATACGCGCATTCCGGCTCACGCAGCGCTGGCAGAAACCGTTGAAGGCGCAGTGGTCATCAAACGCCCCCAGTTGAAAGGGCTGATTAATGGCGTGCTGCGTCAGTTCCAGCGCCAGCAGGAAGAGCTTCTGGCCGAGTTCGCCAATAGCGAAAATCGTTATCTTTTCCCGGCATGGCTGTTAAAGCGTGTGCAACAAGCCTATCCGCAGCAGTGGTCAGAGATCGTTGAAGCCAGTAATCAACGCCCGCCGATGTGGCTGCGCGTCAATCGCCAGCACCATACGCGTGATGGCTGGCTGGCACTGCTCGAAGAGAGCGGGCAACAGGGTTTCACTCATAGCGATTACCCTGACGCAGTACGCCTGGCAAATGCAGCGCCGGTAATGTCTCTGCCGGGGTTCAGCGAAGGCTGGGTAACGGTTCAGGACGCAGCGGCCCAGGGTTGCATCACCTTCCTTGCGCCGCAGAATGGCGAGCGTGTTCTCGATCTGTGCGCCGCACCGGGCGGTAAAACTACCCATATTCTTGAGGCAGCACCGCAGGCTAGCGTATTAGCAGTTGATGTTGACGAACAACGTCTGTCACGGGTCTATGACAACCTGAAACGTCTCGGCATGAAAGCCGAGGTGAAACAGGGTGATGGTCGCTTCCCCGCGCAGTGGTGCGGCGATGAACAGTTTGATCGCATATTGATTGATGCACCCTGTTCGGCCACGGGCGTTATCCGCCGCCATCCCGATATTAAGTGGCTGCGTCGCGATCGTGATATCTCCGAATTAGCACAGCTGCAAGCAGAAATCCTTGATGCTATCTGGCCACACTTAAAAAGCGGCGGTACGTTGGTTTACGCAACCTGCTCGATTTTACCGCAAGAGAACAGTTATCAGGTCGCAGCATTTCTGAAGCGAACCCCGGATGCGCAACTCAGCGAGACAGGTACACCGGAGGCGCCAGGCCTACAGAGGCTACCGGGTGCCGAAGAGGGCGACGGCTTCTTTTACGCTAAGCTAATCAAACAGTGAGAGAGACAACGGGTCACAGCAGATGAAGATAATTATTCTGGGTGCGGGACAGGTCGGCGGCACGCTGGCTGAAAACCTGGTCGGTGAAAATAACGACATCACCGTTGTCGATACCAATGGCGATCGCCTGCATAGCTTGCAGGACAAGTTCGATCTACGTGTTGTGCAGGGCCACGGTTCGCACCCGCGCGTGCTGCGCGAAGCGGGCGCCGATGATGCAGATATGCTGGTCGCGGTCACCAGCTCCGATGAGACCAATATGGTCGCCTGTCAGGTAGCGTTTTCTCTGTTTAACACGCCAAACCGCATCGCGCGTATCCGTTCCCCCGATTATGTTCGGGATGCGGATAAGTTATTTCATTCCGAAGCCGTGCCTATCGATCATCTGATTGCGCCAGAACAGCTGGTTATCGACAGCATCTATCGCCTGATTGAATACCCGGGCGCGCTGCAGGTGGTCAATTTTGCTGAAGGCAAAGTAAGCCTGGCGGTCGTAAAAGCCTATTACGGCGGGCCGCTGGTTGGAAATGCGCTCTCCACGATGCGCGAGCATATGCCGCACATCGATACCCGAGTCGCTGCGATTTTCCGTCATGACCGGCCTATTCGCCCGCAGGGCTCGACCATTGTTGAGGCTGGTGACGAAGTCTTCTTCATTGCCGCGTCACAGCATATTCGCGCGGTAATGAGCGAGCTGCAAAGGCTGGAGAAACCCTATAAGCGGATCATGCTGGTCGGTGGCGGGAATATCGGTGCCGGGCTGGCGCATCAGCTTGAAAAGGATTACAGCGTCAAATTGATCGAGCGCGATCAACAGCGCGCTGCGGAACTTGCCGAGAAATTGCAGAATACGATCGTTTTTTACGGTGATGCGTCGGATCAAGAGCTGCTTGCTGAAGAGCACATTGATCAAGTGGATCTCTTTATCGCCGTCACGAACGATGATGAAGCCAACATTATGTCAGCGATGCTGGCCAAACGGATGGGAGCAAAAAAGGTGATGGTGCTGATCCAGCGTCGCGCCTATGTTGACCTGGTCCAGGGCAGCGTTATCGATATCGCCATCTCTCCGCAGCAGGCGACCATTTCGGCCTTGCTGAGCCATGTGCGTAAAGCGGATATCGTCGGCGTTTCTTCCCTGCGTCGCGGCGTGGCTGAAGCGATCGAAGCGGTGGCTCACGGCGATGAAACGACATCTCGGGTGGTGGGTCGAGTGATTGATGAGATCAAATTGCCGCCGGGTACGATCATCGGCGCGGTGGTTCGTGGAGATGATGTCATGATCGCCAATGATAATTTGCGCATTGAGCAAGGCGACCACGTGATTATGTTTTTGACCGACAAAAAATACATCACCGATGTCGAGCGGCTCTTCCAGCCCAGTCCCTTCTTCCTGTAATCCTTCAGGGCGCTTATTTAAGCGCCCTTCTTATTTCCACTTTATTGTAAGGGACTAACAGAGCTCGTTATTTTATTTACCTAAATGGAAATTGTTAGGTATGTTGTTAGACTTAGTGTGACGCAAAGCACATGGAGAAGATTATGAGTATGTTAAAAGAGTTTCGCGAATTCGCGATGCGTGGGAATGTTGTCGATTTGGCAGTCGGTGTGATTATCGGTGCGGCCTTCGGTAAAATCGTCTCTTCACTCGTGGCCGACATCATTATGCCACCGCTGGGATTGTTGATTGGCGGCATCGACTTTAAACAGTTTGCGCTGACACTACGTGAAGCACAGGGCGACGTGCCTGCTGTTGTGATGCATTACGGCGTATTCATTCAGAACGTGTTTGATTTCATTATTGTCGCTTTTGCGATCTTCCTGGCAATCAAACTGATCAATAAGCTGAAACGCAAACAGGCTGAAGAGCCGAAAGCGCCACCGGCCCCGAGCAAAGAAGAAGTGTTACTCAGTGAAATTCGCGACCTGCTGAAAGAACAAAACAGCCGCGTTTAAAACTAAGAAGGCCAGTGGTAAATAAGCGATTCGCTTGCTTGCCACTGGCCTCCTGAAAGCCCTTTTTTGCATGTTTGTTTTTCCGCAGATAACTTCCTTTCCCTTTCTTATTCTTTTCAACTCGCTGACGAAAAAGCGGGTCATGCAGAAGTGCCTCAATGGCGTTGTCGTTTATCTGCCCTTTTGTATGTTGGTAGCGACTCATGTATTTCTCCAGATTGTGTAGTAAAACGGCCGAAGTGTAGACCTCGCGATGAAGAAGATCAACTCCGGGAGTTGGCCGTAATGTTAGCTGGCCCCTGCTCAAGTGCCTCAAGAATAGAACAATAGACACTGCTGTGGGCAGTGCCGCAACAGGCATCGTTTAATTTCTGCAGTGAACGCCGCATGGCCTGCATCTCTTCGATGCGCGCTTCAACTTCGCTCAGCCGCGCCTGGACGATGCTCTTCGATTCCTGACAGGTATGATGCTCAGGATCGACACGGATGGATAGCAGTTCGCGGATCGACTCAAGCGTGAAACCCAACTGGCGGGCATGGCGGATGAACTTAAGGCGTTTGAGATCGTGATCGGTGTAAAGGCGAAAACCACCTTCGGTACGCCCTCCATGATCCATCATCTGCTGCTTTTCGTAATAACGAATGGTGTCCGGCGTAACGTCGGCCAACTTTGCAATTTCACCAATACGATACATGATCACTCCGGGTTAACTTTATGCTGTAGTTTGGCCGCGTACTCACCGCGAAGAAAATCAGTACTCACGCCAGCCTGGCGCAGCTTAAGCTCCAGTAAGGCGAGACGACGGTTAAGTTCATGGCGCTGATGGGGATCGTTTTCAACACAGCTAAGCAGATCGACAAGTTCAACCGCCTCTTTGCGCATTTCGAGTTCAGGCGGAAGATAACCGGCATTCTTTAATAATCGATAGCCCGCGCGCAGATCCTGAGGAACATGGGAATCATCATCCAGAGTGAGCGGCTCACCGCTACCCGCAAGATTATCGAATTCACCTTTTTGCTGGGCATCAACAATATGCCGTTCTGCCCACTGATCAAGTAACCACATGATGGCCTCCGGGGTTAAACTCAAGAACAGGCTTAGTTTAGAAGGGTGAGGATAGAGTAGAAATAAAAAAACCCGCCGAGGCGGGTTTTTTTACGTTACTACAGATTACTCTGCAGCAGCTTCTGCTTTCGATTCAGCGCGATCAACCAGCTCGATGTAAGCCATCGGAGCGTTGTCACCTGCACGGAAGCCACACTTAAGAATACGAGTGTAACCACCGGCACGGCTCGCGAAACGCGGGCCCAGTTCGTTAAACAGTTTTGCCACGATCTCGTTATCACGAGTGCGGGCGAATGCCAGACGACGATTAGCAACGCTGTCAGTCTTAGCAAGTGTAATCAGCGGCTCAACTACGCGACGCAGCTCTTTCGCTTTCGGCAGGGTCGTCTTGATGATCTCATGACGAACCAGAGAGCCTGCCATGTTACGGAACATGGCCTGGCGATGGCTGCTGTTGCGGTTCAGTTGACGACCACTCTTACGATGGCGCATGACCTTATCCTTCTCAGTAAAACCTTAACCTGTGATCCGGTTACTCGTCAGCAATGCTTGCCGGCGGCCAGTTTTCAAGGCGCATGCCCAGAGACAGACCACGTGAAGCCAGCACGTCTTTAATCTCGGTAAGAGATTTTTTACCCAGGTTCGGCGTTTTCAGCAACTCAACCTCGGTACGCTGTACCAGATCACCGATATAGTGGATAGCTTCTGCCTTAAGGCAGTTAGCAGAGCGGACAGTCAATTCCAGATCGTCAACAGGGCGCAGCAGAATCGGATCGAACTCTGGTTTCTCTTCTTTAACTTCCGGCTGACGTACATCACGTAAGTCAACGAAAGCTTCAAGTTGTTCTGCCAGAATGGTTGCCGCACGACGAATCGCCTCTTCAGGATCGATTGTGCCGTTGGTTTCCATTTCGATGACCAGCTTGTCCAGGTCGGTACGCTGTTCAACACGTGCAGCTTCAACATTGTAGGCAATTCGCTCTACAGGGCTGTAGCACGCATCAACCAGCAGACGGCCGATCGGGCGCTCATCTTCTTCCGAATGAATTCGGGCAGACGCCGGCACGTAACCACGACCGCGCTGAACTTTGATACGCATATTGATAGATGCGTTTTCATCGGTCAGGTGGCAGATCACATGCTGCGGCTTGACGATTTCGACATCACCGTCATGGGTAATGTCGGCTGCGGTCACAGGGCCAATGCCAGATTTGCTCAGAGTAAGAATAACTTCATCTTTACCCTGAACTCTCACCGCCAGCCCTTTCAGGTTGAGCAGGATTTCAAGGATATCTTCCTGAACGCCTTCTTTGGTGCTGTACTCATGAAGTACACCATCAATCTCAACCTCAGTCACCGCGCAACCCGGCATCGATGAGAGCAGAATACGGCGCAGTGCGTTACCCAGAGTATGGCCAAAGCCACGCTCTAAAGGCTCAAGGGTCACCTTGGCGTGCGTCGAACTCACTTGCTCGATATCTACCAGGCGCGGTTTTAGAAACTCTGTCACAGAACCCTGCATTGTGTCCTCTCTTTGGTACTAAGCTTTACTTGGAGTAAAGCTCGACGATCAGGTGTTCGTTAATGTCCGCAGACAGATCAGAACGCTCCGGCTTACGCTTGAACGTGCCTTCCATCTTGCCAGCATCAACTTCCAGCCAGGTTGGCTTTTCACGCTGCTCAGCCAGCTCCAGAGCGGCTTTCACGCGAGACTGCTTTTTCGCTTTCTCACGAATGCTAACAACGTCATTCGGACTAACCTGATAAGAAGCGATGTTAACAACACGACCGTTTACCATGATTGCTTTATGGCTAACCAGCTGACGTGCTTCTGCACGAGTGGCGCCGAAGCCCATACGGTATACAACGTTGTCCAGACGACCTTCCAGCAGAGCCAACAGGTTTTCACCGGTGTTGCCTTTCAGACGTGCTGCTTCTTTGTAATAGTTACGGAACTGACGCTCCAGCACACCGTAGATACGGCGAACTTTTTGCTTTTCACGCAACTGCACACCATAGTCAGACAGACGCGGTTTACGCGCACCGTGCTGGCCAGGAGCTTGTTCAATTTTACACTTGGTATCGATCGCGCGAACGCCAGACTTAAGGAACAGGTCTGTGCCCTCACGACGGCTCAGCTTGAGCTTAGGACCCAAATATCTTGCCATTTTCTTTCTCCAACAATCCTAGAAAACGAGCGTTATACGCGACGTTTTTTCGGCGGACGACAACCGTTGTGAGGGATCGGAGTCACATCAGTAATATTAGTGATGCGGAAACCAGCGGCGTTCAGAGCACGAATAGTAGATTCGCGACCTGGACCCGGTCCCTTAACCATAACTTCCAGATTCTTGATACCGTATTCTTTTACGGCTTCAGCGCAACGCTCTGCTGCAACCTGAGCTGCGAACGGAGTAGATTTGCGAGAACCACGGAAACCGGAACCACCGGCTGTTGCCCAACCCAGTGCGTTACCCTGACGATCAGTAATAGTAACGATGGTGTTGTTGAAAGAAGCATGGATATGAGCCACGCCGTCAGAGACTTGTTTTCTTACACGTTTACGTGCACGAATTGGTGCCTTTGCCATTATTCAATCACCCCGATTATTTCTTGATCGGTTTGCGCGGACCCTTACGGGTACGTGCGTTGGTCTTGGTACGCTGACCGCGAACCGGGAGACCACGACGATGACGCAAACCGCGGTAGCAACCAAGATCCATCAGGCGCTTGATGCTCATGCTAACTTCACGGCGCAGATCACCTTCAACGACAAATTTGGCAACTTCGTCACGCAGCGTGTCGATTTGTTCTTCAGACAGCTCACTGATCTTAACATTCTCAGCGATGCCCGCAGCAGCCAGAATGGCTTGAGAGCGGGTTTTGCCGACACCATAGATCGAAGTTAATGCGATCACGGCATGTTTTTGATCAGGAATGTTAATGCCTGCTATACGGGCCACTATGCACTCCTATAATTTCATTTGCACGCCCCATGCTGAAAAGCCCGTTTTCAGGATACTCAAATGGAAACGTACAGACATACAAAAGATTGGCTGGCTAATCTAGCCAGCTCAACCCAACTTTGCAAGAAAAATATGCGAAATAATCAGCCTTGGCGCTGTTTATGCTTCGGCTCGGCACTGCAAATCACGCGGATGACGCCATCACGCTTAACGATTTTGCAGTTACGGCATAATTTCTTGACGGAAGCACGAACTTTCATTTTTACTCTCCGTAACTTCTCGAGCGACCTTTATCGACCGTAGCCTTTCAGGTTCGCCTTCTTCAATGCAGACTCATACTGACTGGACATCATCAGAGTTTGCACTTGAGCCATAAAGTCCATAATCACGACAACAACGATAAGCAGTGAGGTCCCACCGAAGTAGAACGGTACTTTCATCGCATCACGCATGAACTCCGGGATCAGGCAGATAAAAGTAATATAAAGCGCACCAACTAAAGTCAGGCGGGTCATTACTTTATCGATATACTTCGCCGTTTGTTCTCCCGGACGAATTCCTGGTACAAATGCACCGGACTTCTTCAGGTTATCCGCTGTTTCACGCGGGTTGAAAACCAACGCCGTGTAAAAGAAACAGAAGAAGATGATTGCAGACGCATAGAGTAACACATAAAGCGGTTGCCCAGGCTGCAAATACAGCGAAATTGTTGTCAGCCAGTTCCAACCAGTACCGCCCCCGAACCATGACGCGATGGTCGCCGGGAACAGAATAATACTGGAAGCGAAGATTGCCGGGATTACCCCCGCCATATTCACTTTCAGCGGTAAATGTGTGCTCTGAGCAGCATAGACACGACGACCTTGCTGACGTTTCGCGTAGTTCACCACAATGCGGCGTTGACCACGTTCAACGAAGACAACAAAGAACGTCACTGCGAATACTAATACTGCAACCAACAGCAACAGGAGGAAGTGCAGGTCGCCTTGACGCGCTTGCTCAATAGTATGGGCAATGGCTGGCGGTAGACCCGCCACGATGCCGGCGAAGATAATGATCGAGATACCGTTGCCGATACCACGTTCAGTAATCTGTTCGCCGAGCCACATCAGGAACATAGTTCCTGTGACCAGACTCACAACAGCGGTGAAGTAGAATGCAAAGCCTGGATTCATTACCAGGCCCTGCATACCAGGCATATTCGGTAAACCGGTAGCAATACCGATTGACTGAAATATTGCCAACACCAGAGTGCCGTAACGGGTGTACTGGCTAATCTTACGACGACCAGACTCCCCTTCTTTCTTGAGCTCTGCCAAGGCCGGATGAACGACCGTCAGCAGCTGGATAATAATCGATGCCGAAATATACGGCATGATACCCAGTGCAAAGATAGAAGCACGGCTGAGAGCACCACCAGAGAACATGTTAAACATTTCAATGATGGTGCCACGCTGTTGCTCAAGCAGTTTGGCAAGTACAGCGGCATCAATACCAGGGATCGGAATAAAAGAGCCAATACGGAACACAATCAACGCACCGATAACAAACAGCAGTCTGCGTTTCAGTTCGCCAATTCCACCCTTGGCACTTTGAAAATCTAATCCCGGTTGCTTAGCCATCTGCTACTTATTCCTCAATTTTACCGCCAGCAGCTTCGATAGCAGCACGAGCGCCTTTAGTCACACGCAGGCCACGAACAGTTACCGGGCGAGATACTTCACCAGACAGGATCACTTTCGCGAACTCGATCTGGATGCCGATAATGTTAGCCGCTTTCAGCGTGTTCAGGTCTACTACGTCGCCTTCTACTTTAGCCAGATCGGACAGACGAACTTCTGCCGTGATCATTGCTTTACGTGAAGTGAAACCGAATTTCGGCAGACGACGGTACAAAGGCATCTGACCACCCTCGAAACCGCGACGTACGCCACCGCCAGAACGAGAGTTCTGACCTTTGTGACCACGACCACCGGTTTTACCGAGGCCAGAACCGATACCACGACCCAGGCGTTTACCCGCCTTTTTGGAGCCTTCGGCCGGAGACAGAGTATTTAAACGCATCTCTTACTCCTCAACTTTAACCATGAAGGAAACCGCGTTGACCATACCGCGAACCGCAGGAGTATCCTCGCGTTCTACAGTATGCCCAATACGACGCAGACCCAGGCCAAGCAGCGTTGCCTTGTGTTTCGGCAGACGACCGATTGCACTGCGGGTTTGAGTGATTTTAATAGTCTTTGCCATGGTCAATTACCCCAGAATTTCTTCAACGGATTTACCACGCTTGGCAGCGACCATTTCTGGAGACTTCATATTTTCCAGGCCATCAATAGTTGCACGAACCACGTTGATCGGGTTGGTGGAACCATATGCTTTGGCCAGAACGTTATGAACTCCAGCGACTTCCAGAACGGCGCGCATTGCACCACCGGCGATGATACCGGTACCTTCGGAAGCCGGCTGCATGAAGACACGAGAACCCGTGTGAGTACCCTTAACCGGGTGCTGCAGGGTGCCGTGGTTCAGCGCGACGTTAATCATATTGCGACGGGCTTTTTCCATCGCTTTCTGGATCGCTGCTGGAACTTCACGCGCTTTACCGTAACCAAAACCAACGCGACCGTTACCATCGCCAACAACAGTCAGAGCTGTGAAGGAGAAAATACGACCACCTTTAACGGTTTTAGATACGCGGTTAACCGCGATCAGCTTTTCCTGCAGTTCGCCAGCCTGTTTTTCGATGTGAGCCATCTTACACCTCTACCTTAGAACTGAAGGCCAGCTTCACGAGCAGCATCTGCCAGTGCCTGGACGCGACCATGATATTGGAACCCGGAACGGTCAAAGGACACATCTTTAATGCCTTTTTCCAGAGCGCGTTCAGCAACAGCTTTACCTACAGCTGCAGCGGCGTCTTTGTTACCGGTGTACTTCAGTTGTTCAGAGATAGCTTTTTCTACAGTAGAAGCAGCTACCAGAACTTCAGAACCATTCGATGCGATTACCTGGGCGTAAATATGACGCGGGGTACGATGTACCACCAGGCGGGTCGCACCAAGCTCTTTGAGCTTGCGGCGTGCGCGGGTCGCACGACGGATACGAGCAGATTTCTTATCCATAGTGTTACCTTACTTCTTCTTAGCCTCTTTGGTACGCACGACTTCGTCGGCGTAACGAACACCCTTGCCTTTATAAGGCTCAGGACGACGGTAGGCGCGCAGATCAGCTGCAACCTGACCGATCACCTGCTTATCAGCGCCTTTCAGCACGATTTCAGTTTGAGTCGGACATTCAGCAGTGATACCCGCCGGCAGCTGATGGTCAACAGGATGTGAGAAACCCAGAGACAGGTTTACAACACTACCTTTAACCGCTGCACGATAACCTACACCAACCAGCTGCAGCTTCTTAGTGAAGCCTTCGGTAACACCGATAACCATTGAGTTCAGCAGGGCACGCGCGGTACCAGCCTGAGCCCAACCATCCACGTAACCATCACGCGGACCGAAGGTCAGGGCATTGTCTGCCTGGTTAACTTCAACAGCATCGTTCAGGGTACGAGTCAGCTCGCCGTTTTTACCTTTGATCGTGATAACCTGACCGTTGATTTTTACATCAACGCCGGCAGGAATGACGACCGGTGCTTTAGCAACACGAGACATTCTTTCCTCCGATTAGGCTACGTAGCAGATAATTTCGCCACCAAGACCAGCCTGGCGCGCTGCACGATCAGTCATAACACCTTTAGAGGTAGAAACAACTGCGATACCAAGACCACCCATAACTTTCGGCAGCTCATCTTTTCTTTTATAGATGCGCAGACCAGGGCGGCTGATACGCTGAATGCTTTCTACCACAGCTTTTCCCTGGAAGTACTTAAGAGTCACTTCCAGTTCCGGCTTGGTGTCGCCTTCAATTTTGAAATCTTCAATAAAACCTTCTTCCTTCAGCACGTTGGCAATTGCCACTTTCAGCCTGGAGGAAGGCATGGTGACCGCAGCTTTGTTCGCGGTCTGACCGTTACGGATACGGGTCAGCATATCCGCGATCGGATCTTGCATGCTCATCTGTCTTTACTCCCGTGATTCAATTGGTGACAATTACCAGCTAGCCTTTTTCAGACCCGGGATTTCACCGCGCATTGCGGATTCACGGACCTTAATACGGCTCAACCCGAACTTCCGCAGGAAACCATGCGGACGACCAGTTTGGCGGCAGCGGTTACGCTGACGAGACGGGCTGGAATCACGCGGCAGACTCTGCAGCTTGAGAACAGCGTTCCAACGATCTTCGTCGGAAGCGTTCACATCAGAAATGATCGCTTTCAGTTCAGCGCGTTTCGCGAAGTATTTTTCAGCTAAAGCTACGCGTTTAACTTCGCGTGCTTTCATTGATTGCTTAGCCATGAAGTAACCCTACCTTACTTGCGGAACGGGAAGTCAAAGGCAGCCAGCAGAGCACGGCCTTCTTCGTCAGATTTCGCAGTAGTGGTAATGGTAATATCCAAACCACGCACGCGGTCGACTTTGTCATAGTCGATTTCTGGGAAGATGATCTGCTCACGGACACCCATGCTGTAGTTACCACGACCGTCGAACGACTTAGCGGACAGGCCGCGGAAGTCACGGATACGAGGTACAGCAATAGTGATCAGGCGCTCAAAGAACTCCCACATGCGTTCGCCACGCAGAGTCACTTTACAGCCGATCGGATAGCCCTGACGGATTTTGAAGCCCGCAACTGATTTGCGCGCTTTGGTGATCAACGGTTTTTGACCGGAGATTGCTGCCAGGTCAGCTGCTGCGTTATCCAGCAGTTTCTTGTCAGCGATCGCTTCACCAACACCCATGTTCAGGGTGATCTTCTCGACCCGAGGGACTTGCATGACAGAATTGTAGCTAAACTCAGTCATGAGTTTGTTAACTACTTCGTCTTTGTAGTAATCATGCAGTTTCGCCATCGTACTACTCCAAATTACTTGATAGTTTCGCTGTTAGATTTAAAGAAACGGACTTTTTTGCCGTCTTCGAATCTAAAGCCTACACGGTCAGCCTTGCCGGTTGCCGCATTGAAGAGTGCAACGTTAGAAACCTGAATTGCAGCTTCTTTTTCAACGATGCCACCTGGTTGGTTCAGGGCCGGAACCGGCTTCTGATGTTTCTTAACCAGGTTGATACCTTCAACAATGATCTTGCCGGAAGACAGAACATTTTTTACTTTACCGCGTTTACCTTTATCTTTACCGGTTAACACGATAACTTCGTCATCACGACGGATTTTCGCTGCCATGACTCGCTCCTTAAAGTACTTCTGGTGCCAGAGAGATAATTTTCATGAACTTCTCAGAACGAAGTTCACGAGTTACCGGCCCAAAAATACGCGTACCGATAGGTTGCTCGCTGTTATTGTTTAAAATAACGCATGCATTACCATCGAAGCGAATGACAGAACCGTCCGGGCGACGAACACCCTTCTTGGTGCGCACCACTACCGCCTTCAGCACATCACCTTTTTTGACCTTACCACGCGGAATTGCTTCCTTGATGGTGATCTTGATGATGTCGCCTACGCCTGCGTAGCGACGGTGCGAGCCACCCAGAACCTTGATACACATTACGCGACGTGCACCGGAGTTGTCGGCGACGTTCAGCATAGTCTGTTCTTGGATCATTTTAGTGCTCCGCTAATGTCAACTACTACTGAAGACCCCAAAATCAGGGTCGATAAAAAGCCCCATATCGAGGGCGCGGCATTATAACACCGCTTCTGTGATATGGGTAGAAAAAATAAACGGCTCATTACTGAGCCGTTTATTCGTTAGAGAACGCGTACTCTATTACAGAATCGCTTTCTCTACAACGCGAACCAGCGTCCAGGACTTAGTCTTGGACAGCGGACGGCATTCGCGGATTTCAACCACGTCGCCGGTACCGCATTCGTTGTTCTCGTCGTGTACGTGCAGTTTGGTCGTACGTTTGATGAATTTACCGTAGATCGGGTGTTTCACAAAACGTTCGATAGCTACAACAATGGATTTCTCCATTTTGTCGCTAACAACACGACCTTGCAGAGTACGGATTTTATCGGTCATTACGCACCCGCCTTCTCAGTCAGTAAAGTCTTAACGCGTGCGACATCACGACGCACTTGCTTCAACAGGTGAGTCTGTTGCAGCTGGCCACTCGCAGCCTGCATACGCAGGTTGAACTGCTCGCGCAGCAGGTTAAGCAGCTCGGTGTTCAGCTCTTCAACGCTCTTTTCACGCAGCTCTTTTGCTTTCATTACATCACCGTCTTAGTTACAAAGGTGGTTTTAATCGGCAGTTTTGCTGCTGCCAGCTCGAAGGCTTCACGGGCCAGCTCTTCCGGAACACCGTCCATTTCGTACAGGACTTTACCCGGTTGAATCAAGGCAACCCAATACTCCACGTTACCTTTACCTTTACCCATACGAACTTCCAGCGGCTTCTCGGTGATCGGCTTGTCCGGGAATACACGGATCCAGATCTTACCCTGACGCTTAACAGCACGAGTCATAGCACGACGTGCTGCTTCGATTTGACGAGCGGTCAGACGACCACGGCCAACAGCTTTCAGACCGTAAGTGCCGAAGCTCACATCCGTGCCCTGCGCGAGACCACGGTTGCGGCCTTTGTGCACTTTACGGAATTTTGTACGCTTTGGTTGTAACATCAGCGACGCTCCTTATTTACGGCCTTTACGCTGCTGCTTTTTAGGTTGAGCAGCCGGTTTTTCCGGTTGTTCAACTGCAGCCATACCACCAAGGATCTCACCTTTGAAGATCCACACTTTAACGCCGATTACACCGTAAGTGGTGTGCGCTTCGGAGGTGTTGTAGTCAATGTCAGCGCGCAGTGTGTGCAGCGGAACGCGACCTTCACGGTACCATTCGGTACGTGCGATCTCAGCGCCACCCAGACGGCCACTAACTTCAACTTTGATACCTTTAGCGCCCAGACGCATGGCATTCTGTACAGCACGCTTCATAGCACGACGGAACATAACACGACGTTCCAGCTGAGAAGTGATGCTGTCAGCAACCAGTTTTGCGTCCAGTTCAGGCTTACGAACTTCGGCGATATTGATCTGAGCAGGAACGCCAGCGATATCCGCTACGACCTTGCGCAGTTTCTCAACGTCTTCACCTTTCTTACCGATAACGATACCCGGGCGAGCAGTGTGAATAGTCACACGGATGCTTTTAGCCGGACGCTCGATAACGATACGAGATACAGACGCTTTCGCCAGTTCCTTCGTCAGGTACTGACGTACTTTAAAATCGCTGTCCAGGTTGTCAGCGAATTCTTTGGTGTTCGCAAACCAGGTAGAGTTCCATGGTTTTACAATACCCAGGCGAATACCATTAGGATGTACTTTCTGACCCATTGCTAGTCTCCAGAGTCTCAGCGATCGGACACAACCACAGTGATGTGGCTGGTGCGCTTCAGGATGCGATCTGCACGACCTTTTGCACGCGGCATAATGCGCTTCATGCTCGGGCCTTCGTCTACGAAAATTTTCGCAACTTTCAGATCGTCAATGTCAGCGCCATCGTTGTGTTCAGCGTTAGCAATGGCAGATTCCAGAACCTTCTTGACCAGTACAGCCGCTTTCTTGTTGGTGTAGGTCAGAATATCCAGAGCCTGCGACACTTTCTTACCGCGAATCAGGTCAGCAACAAGGCGAACCTTCTGAGCAGAAGAACGAGCATGGCGATGTTGAGCTAAAGTTTCCATCTCTTCCTCCTACCTTATTTCTTCTTCGCTTTTTTATCAGCAGCGTGGCCGCGATAAGTACGAGTCGGTGCGAATTCACCCAGTTTGTGACCGACCATTTCGTCGGAAACAAATACCGGAACGTGCTGACGACCATTATGGACAGCGATGGTCAAACCGATCATGTTAGGAAAGATCGTTGAACGACGGGACCAAGTGCGCAGGGGCTTCTTGTCTCCGCTTTCCACCGCTTTCTCTACCTTCTTCAGCAAGTGCAGGTCAATAAAAGGACCTTTCTTGAGAGAACGTGGCATGGCTTATCCTCTAAAATTATTTGCTACGGCGACGTACGATGAATTTATCAGTACGCTTGTTGCTGCGGGTCTTCTTACCTTTGGTCTGAACGCCCCACGGAGTTACCGGGTGCTTACCAAAGTTACGACCTTCACCACCACCGTGTGGGTGGTCGACCGGGTTCATCGCAGTACCGCGAACGGTAGGGCGAATACCACGCCAGCGTGCAGCACCTGCTTTACCCAGAACGCGCAGCATATGCTCAGCATTGCCAACTTCGCCCAGAGTCGCGCGGCAGTCTGCTTCTACTTTACGCATTTCACCAGAGCGCAGACGCAGGGTGACATAAGCACCATCGCGAGCAACGATCTGAACGTAAGTACCAGCGGAACGTGCCAGCTGACCGCCTTTACCTGGTTTCATTTCTACGTTATGAACGGTAGAACCAACCGGGATATTGCGCATCGGCAGGGTGTTGCCTGCTTTGATTGCAGCATCAACGCCAGACTGAATCTGGTCGCCAGCTTTCAGGCCTTTCGGGGCCAGGATGTAACGGCGCTCACCGTCTTTGTACAGAACCAGCGCGATGTTCGCGGAACGGTTCGGATCGTACTCAAGACGTTCAACAACTGCCGGGATACCATCTTTGTTGCGTTTAAAGTCAACAATACGGTAAGCCTGCTTGTGGCCACCACCGATATGACGAGTGGTGATACGGCCATTGTTGTTACGACCACCGGATTTGCTGTTTTTTTCCAGCAACGGAGCAAAAGGTTTGCCCTTGTGCAGCTCAGGGTTAACCACTTTAACTACGTGGCGACGACCCGGAGATGTCGGTTTACATTTAACAACTGCCATTGTATTACTCCTCCGACTTACTCAGCGCCGCCAACGAAGTCCAGATTCTGGCCTTCTTTAAGGGTGACGTAAGCTTTTTTCCAGTCGCTACGACGACCGATACGCTGTCCGTGACGTTTAACTTTCCCTTTAACTACCAGGGTGTTAACGACTTCGACTTCGACTTCAAACAGTTTCTGCACAGCAGCTTTGATTTCTGCTTTGGTCGCGTCTTTTGCAACTTTGAGAACGATGGTATTGGTTTTTTCCATCGCAGTAGACGCTTTTTCAGAAACGTGCGGTGCGCGCAGCACCTTCAGCAGACGTTCTTCACGAATCATGCCAGCATCTCCTCAACTTGCTTAACAGCATCAGCAGTCATTACGACTTTGTCGAAGGCGATCAGGCTAACCGGGTCGATACCAGTCGCATCGCGTACGTCAACCTTGTGCAGGTTACGTGCGGCCAGGAACAGGTTTTCGTCCAGCTCACCGGTGATGATCAGCACATCTTCCAGAGCCATGTCTTTCAGTTTCTGAGCAAGCAGCTTAGTTTTCGGCGCTTCCAGAGAGAACTGCTCGACAACGATCAGACGATCCTGACGTACCAGTTCGGACAGGATGCTTTTCAGCGCGCCGCGGTACATCTTTTTGTTAACTTTTTGACTGTGGTCCTGCGGACGTGCAGCGAAGGTCACGCCACCAGAACGCCAGATCGGGCTCTTAACAGAACCTGAACGCGCACGGCCGGTGCCTTTCTGGCGCCACGGTTTTTTACCGGAACCAGTTACTTCAGCACGGGTCTTCTGAGCACGAGTACCCTGACGAGCACCAGCTGCATAAGCAACAACAACCTGGTGTACCAGCGCTTCGTTGAAGTCACGACCGAAGGTAGTTTCGGAAACAGTCAGCGCGCTCTGCGCGTCTTTCAATACTAATTCCATTGCTATCTCCTCACGCCTTCACAGCTGGTTTAACGATCAGGTCGCTACCGGTTGCACCCGGGACAGCACCTTTAACCAGCAGCAGGTTGCGCTCAGCGTCAACACGTACTACGTCCAGGCTCTGAACGGTTACGCGCTCATTACCCAGCTGACCTGCCATTTTCTTGCCCTTGAACACTTTGCCCGGAGTCTGGTTCTGACCGATAGAACCCGGAACGCGGTGGGACAGGGAGTTACCGTGAGTAGCGTCCTGGGTACGGAAGTTCCAGCGCTTAACGGTACCTGCGAAACCTTTACCTTTAGAGGTGCCAGTTACGTCAACTTTTTTAACTTCAGCAAACAGCTCAACGCTAATGTCCTGACCTACGGAGAACTCTTCACCGTCAGCCAGACGGAATTCCCACAGACCACGGCCAGCTTCTACGCCAGCTTTAGCGAAGTGACCCGCTTCCGGCTTGGTTACGCGGTTAGCTTTTTTAGCACCGGTGGTAACCTGGATAGCGCGGTAGCCGTCGTTAGCCAGATCTTTAACCTGAGTAACGCGGTTTGCTTCAACTTCGATTACGGTTACTGGGATAGAAACGCCATCTTCAGTGAAGATGCGGGTCATGCCCACTTTTTTACCGACTAAACCAATCATTGTTTCAACCTCTCAATCGCTCGATGACCTGATCAACCCAGGCTGATCTGCACGTCTACACCGGCAGCCAGATCCAGACGCATCAGAGCATCAACGGTTTTCTCGGTTGGCTCAACGATGTCAACCAGACGCTTATGAGTGCGGATTTCGTACTGATCGCGCGCGTCTTTGTTGACGTGCGGAGAGATCAGAACGGTAAAGCGCTCTTTGCGGGTCGGCAGCGGGATCGGACCACGTACTTGCGCACCAGTGCGCTTCGCAGTTTCGACGATTTCGGCGGTTGATTGATCGATCAGACGATGATCAAACGCTTTCAAGCGGATACGGATTCTTTGGTTCTGCATGAGACCAGAGCTCCAATTATTTATAGACGAAAATAATTACTCCTCACACCCATTACGATTGATGGGGGAGTGTAATCGTTCTTACGTAGCTCCCCGATTGGGAGCATTGTTAGCGGCAAACATCGTCGCTATGGTTCAGATCGAACCAGCCGTCAATTACGACAAGCCCGAGCATTATACGTAAATCTGGCTCGGACGCAAGTGCAGTTTAGAAATTAAACAGCGGTGCGTGCCGGCTCGCAAAGAGAGTGTCACCCTTTTTATTACGCATAGAATCTCTGGAAAGCAGTTCGCACTCTGCTCACCCTCCCCTTCCCTTGTTCATTGGTATGAAGCACTCTTGCCAACGGATTGGTAAAGCTTAAGGCAGGGACGCCATGTTTTTTCTCATTATCTATGTCGTATTAAACCTTCTACTTGTCAGGAGTGACCTGCGCTCAAAGTTGCTGCCGGATCGCTACACCTGCCCTCTTCTCTGGACGGGCTTGCTCTGGCACTGTTTATCACGCCCTGATTTTTTGGCAGATGCTGTCGTCGGGGCAATGGCGGGTTATACAAGTTTTGCCGCTATATACTGGGGGTATCGATTATTGCGTGGACGTGAAGGGTTGGGCTATGGCGATGTGAAGTATCTTGCCGCACTCGGCGCGTGGCACGGCTGGCCTGCATTGCCTGCTCTTGTATTTTATGCCGCGCTCTTTGGCTGTTGCGCAGTAGTTTTCCCTCTTTGCCGCCACCGTAAATTGCAGGTAATAAAAAACCCGCTGCCGTTTGGACCCTTCCTCGCGGCAGCGGGTTTCGTGGTGGGTTATCCCACGCTAATAGGGTTTTAACCTTCGACTTTAATCTGCGACTGAAGGTAATTCTGCATACCAAGTTTAGCGATCAGATCCAGTTCGGTTTCCAGCCAGTCAATGTGGTGCTCTTCGTCGGCAAGAATTTTGATCATCATATCGCGGCTGACATAGTCATGGATGCTGTCAGCGTAGGCGATCGCTTCACGCAGATCTCTCGCGCCTTCCAACTCCAGACGCAGGTCTGATTGCAGCATCTCTTCAACGCCTTCACCAATGCCGAGTTTGCCAAGATCCTGCAAGTTCGGGATTCCTTCGAGAAACAGAATACGCTCGATGTACAAATCGGCGTGCTTCATTTCATCGATGGACTCATGGTATTCAACATCATTGAGGCGGGTCAGCCCCCAGTTCTTGAACATTCTCGCATGGAGAAAGTACTGATTGATTGCGACAAGCTCATTTCCCAATAATTTATTGAGATAATTTATGATTTTAACATCACCTTTCATAATGTAGTCCCTCCGCTTCCACTCATTGAAGCGTAGATGGGGCTACAGGGATGTCAAAAAAAAGATAGAGCCTCAGGCAATCTCTTTGTATTCCGGCATCTGGGTCAACTCATCCTGCATTATCTCGCGAGCAGCACGAATGCATTTACCACACTGATTTCCTACCGGAACAAACTTGCGGAGCTGCTGGAATGATTGAGGGTGAAACTGGCGCACAGCCTGGCGGATTTTTTTATCACTTACACCATTACACAAACAAACGTACATGGATCACTCCCGTTCACTTAATGCGCAAAGTGTAAATGAGAATGGTTATGATTACAACAGGACAGCGGTACCGGATTTTGCAGAAAAGTGTGAACGGCTGTAATGGAAGGATGGCTGAATAGCAGGCAGCAAAAAGGGCACCGAAGTGCCCTCTTTCAAATTCAAAGCTAACGAATTAGCTCAGAACTTTTGCTACAACGCCCGCGCCAACGGTACGGCCGCCTTCACGGATT
>NZ_JACVTW010000045.1:0-24581 GCF_016624785.1 Kosakonia sp. S42
GCGGGGATTGATAAGGGGAGCGCGGCCGCTTCCCTTATCCCGTTCACCGCACCGGTGATAAAAATATTCCGCCACACGCCTGGTGAACGGAACCATTCCACCAATCCAACCCTAATGCCTGATGGCGCTACGCTTATCAGGCCTACGCCGTTTCAGGGGCTATATACCGGTGATCAATACGCAGCTACCTCGCGCGCCATCTCGCGGCTATATTGCTGGCTGGCATTCACCAGCATCCGCGTATAATCCGTTTGCGCCGCGCCGCTGACCAGTGCATCCACCGTTAAGGTTTCAAGGATTTTCCCATGCTGCATCACCGCCACCTTCTGGCAGAGATGGGCAATCACCCCCAAATCGTGCGTCACCATCAAATAGGTTAACTGCGACTCCTGATGCAGCGCCGCCAGCAGGTTGAGGATCTCCGCCTGCACCGAGACATCCAGCGCCGAGGTCGGCTCATCCAGCAGCAGCACCCGCGGCTCGAGAATCAGCGCCCGGGCAATCGCCACGCGCTGACGCTGTCCACCGGAGAGCTGATGCGGATAGCGCTCGCGAAAGGCGCGGCTTAAGCCAACTTTATCCAGCAGCGTGTTGATGCGCCGATCGCGATCGTTAATACCGTGGATTTGCAGCGGCTCTTCGAGAATATCGCCGATGGTATGCCGCGGATGCAGCGAACCATAAGGATCCTGAAACACCATCTGCACCAGTCGGCAGCGCGGCCGGCTGAGGCGCTTCTCCAGCCGCTGATCGTTAATCGCCAGCTCGCCCTCCCAGTGGGTAAACAGCCCCGCCAGGCACTTCAGCACCGTGGTTTTGCCCGATCCCGACTCGCCCACCAGGCCATAAATCTCCCCCGGCTGCACGGCAAACGTCACATCGCTCAGCACCTGGTTGCGCTTCTCCCCTTCGCCAAACGCCAGGTTCAGGTGGTTTACAGTAATCATATGGCTCTCCTCACTCGCCCAGCCAGCTGGCCTGACGCTGCAACACCGGCAGCACCGGGCGGCGGTTGTGAATCTCTGGCAGGGCGTGGATCAACCCCTGCGTATAGGGGTGCTGCGCGTTATCGAGATCTTTGGCAGCGATAGATTCCACCACGCGCCCGGCGTACATCACCAGCACGCGATCGCAGAAGCTGCGCACCAGGTTGATATCGTGGCTGATAAAAATCAGCCCCAGCCCGCGCGATTTCACCAGATCGTCCAGCAGCCCCAGCACCTGCAAACGCACCGACACATCGAGCGCGGAGGTCGGTTCATCGGCAATCACCAGCTCCGGGTCGGTGATCAGCATCATGGCGATCATGATGCGCTGCCCCTGTCCGCCGGAAATCTCGTGAGGATAGAGGTGATAGACCCGCTCCGGCTGGCGAATGCGCACCACATCAAGCATCTCCAGCACTTTGGCTTTCGCCGCCTTTTTCTGCCCCGGATGGTGAGTCAGCCAGGCCTCGGCAATCTGATCGCCGACGCACACCACCGGGTTCAGGGAGTACTTCGGGTCCTGCATAATCATCGAGATACGTTTACCGCGCACCTGGCGCATCTGCGCCTCGGTGACCTGTTGCAGATCGATATTGCCAAACTGCATGCGCTCGGCGGTGATCCGCGCTTTCGCCGGATGCAGGCGCAGCAGCGCACGCCCGACGGTGGATTTACCGGAGCCGGACTCGCCGACAATCGCCAGCTTCTCCTGGCCGAGGGTAAAAGAGACGCCGCGCACCGCGTGGGTGACCGCGCCTGCGTTGACGAAATCGACATGCAGGTTGCGCACATCGAGAAGCGGCGAGTTATTCGCTGCGGGGATCGAGGATGTCACGTAAGCCGTCTCCTAAGAAGTTGAACGCCAGGCTGTTGATCAAAATCGCCAGCCCCGGAATGGTCACTACCCACCAGCACTCCATCATGTAGGTGCGCCCGCTGGAGATCATCGCGCCCCACTCCGGGTCGGGCGGCTGCGCGCCGAGGCCGAGAAAACCCAGCCCGGCTGCGGTCAGAATGATGCCCGCCATATTCATGGTGATACGGATAATCACCGACGGCAGGCAGAGCGGCACAATGTGTCGCCACAGCACGCGCACCGGCGACGCGCCCTGCAAACGCACCGCAGAGATAAAATCGGCCTGGCGCAGCGACAGGGTTTCCGCCCGTGCCAGCCGCGCAATTGGCGGCCAGGCGGTAAGCGTAATGGCAATCACCACATGCTCAAGGCCGGGGCCGAGGGCGGCGACAAACGCCAGCGCCAGCACCAGGCTCGGAAAGGAGATAAAGATATCGGTGACGCGCATCAGCACCATATCGACTTTGCCGCCAAAGTAACCGGCGGTAACACCGAGCAGCAGGCCGAGCGGGCCGACGGTGACGGAGACCAGCAGCACGATATAGAGCGTAATGCGCGAGCCATAGACCAGCCGGCTGAAGATATCGCGCCCGAACTCATCGGTGCCGAACCAGTGGGCGGCACTCGGCGCGCTCAGGGCATTGTTGAGATCCATTACCAGCGGGTGGTAAGGGGCAATCAGCGGCGCGAAGATCGCCACAATCAACAGCAGCAGGATAATGCTGCCGCCAATAGCGGTGAGCGGGTTACGCGCCATTTTGCCAATAAACCCCGCCGTGCGCCCAAAGCCACGCCTGATGCGCTGGCTGCGCTCGCGGCGGGCGGCTGAAACAGGCGAATCAAATGAGACCGTCATGATTTCGTCCTCGGATCAAAGAGTTGATAGAGCATGTCGGAGAGCAGGTTCAGCAGCACAAAGATCACCCCTACCAGCAGCACGCAGCCCATCACCGCATTCATATCGCCGAGCAGCAGGCTGCCGGTGAGATAGGAGCCAAAACCGGGCCAGGAGAAGACCGTTTCGATCAACACCGCCCCTTCCAGCAGCGAGCCGTAGGCCAGCGCCACCACCGTTAACAGCTGAACAAGAATATTGCGGAAGGCGTGATTCCAGATCACCTGCCGCTCGGTCAGCCCTTTGACCCGCGCGGTGATGATGAACTCCTGCGAGAGCTGCGCCAGCATAAAGCTGCGCGTCATACGGCTAATGTAAGCCAGCGAGTGAAAGCCGAGCAGCGAAGCGGGCAGCACCAGGTGATTAAGCGCGTTCCAGAACACCTGGCCATTGCCCGCCAGCAGCGCATCGACGGTAATCAAGCCGGTGCGACGCGGCACCAGGCCATCCAGCCCGAGATCGAGCCGCCCGGCGCCGCCAACCCAGCCGAGCCAGGCGTAAAACAGCAGCAGCCCCATCATGCCGACCCAGAAAATCGGCGTTGAGTAACCGGCAAGGCTGATGATGCGCACCACGTAATCGGCCACGCTGTTGCGCCGTGCTGCCGCCAGCACGCCAAGAGGAATGCCCAGGCCAGCGCCGACGATAATGGCGAACGTCGCCAGCTCCAGCGTTGCCGGGAAGACGCGCAGAATATCGTCCAGCACCGGTTTGCCGGTCAGCAGCGCATTGCCCAAATTGCCGTGCAGCAGGTTGTTGAGGTAGATACCAAACTGCGTCATCAACGACTGATCAAAGCCGAGCTGGTGGTAAACCTGCTGATAAGTGCTGTGATCGGCATCGGGACCGACAATCGCCAGCACCGGATCGACCGGCATCACGCGGCCAATAAAGAAGGTCAGCAGCAGCAATCCGAACAGGGTGATCGCCACCTGGGTCAGGCGCGTCGAGACCCGCCGGGCCCGCGAGCCGGGTGCAAGCAGTAGCATACTCATGGTTTCTCTCCTTCAGCGCCGTCGCGTTTGTAGACTTCACGCAGAAAGGTGGTTGCCGATGGATGCGACTGGAAGTTTTTCACCTCATTGCGCACCACTACCGAATCGACCATTTGCGACAGCGGGATCAGCGCCGGGATCAGCTGGTCATAACGCACCTGAATTTGCTGATAATCCGCCTTCTGTTTGTTTGGATCCCGCTCCAGCAGGGCATGGTCGATCATCTCATTAAGCTGTTTGTCGTAGAAACTGGTGCGCCAGCCCTGGAAGTTGGTCAGCCGGGCTTCATCGCTGTTATCGGGGTTATAGACCAGCGCGCGCAGGCTGGAGTGCGGGTGCGGCTCAACGCCGCTGCCGCCGCGCCCGACCAGCATGTCGAACTTGCGCTCACGCATCGCGCCGTAGATCTGGTTACCAGTGCCGGTGATGATTTTGGCGTTGATGCCGGCCTGCATCAGCGTCGACTGCACGGCAATGGCGATATTGAGAAACGGCTGATCGGCCAGCACCCGCAGCGTGGTATCAAAGCCCTGCGGGTAGCCCGCTTCCGCCAGCAGCTTTTTGGCGCGCGGAATATCGAGCCGATAGCCGGGGTCCGGCAGCGTTGAGGGCATTCCCGCTTTAATCGGCCGCTGGTGCAGCACGCCGTAACCCGGCATCAGCGCATTGTTGATGCCCTGATAATCAATCAGATAGCGCACCGCTTCGCGCACCTTCGGGTTGGCGAAGTGTGGCTCTTTCATGCTCATCGCCACGTAGTAGACCGTGCCCTTTTGCACCGCCTCGACGGTAACATTCGGGTCTTTTCGCAACGCGTTGATATCCGATACCGCCATATTGTTGGCAATATCGAGATCCCCTTTCGCCAGCATCAGGCGCAGGGTTTGCGACTCCTGAAAATGGCGCAGCACCACGCGGCTCAGCTTCGGCTCTTCCCGCCAGTAGTGCGGGTTACGCTTCATGCGCAGCACATCTTTCGCCTGCCAGGTCTCGAGCATAAACGGCCCGGAGCCCGCTTCGTTGGTGGTCAGCCAGCGGTTACCCCAGTCGTTATTTACCGCATGCTGCTGCACGGTTTTGCTGTCGAGGACGCCCAGGTTGCCCAGCGCGCCGAGCGAGTAGAGCACCAGCTGCGGGTCGTTGGCTTTCGGCAGGGTGATTTTTACCGTGTAGGCATCCGGGGCGCTGATCTGCTGGTCGATATTCTTTTTGCTGAAACCGTAGGATTTCCACACCGATGCCTGCGCGAGGTTGAGGTTTAAAAGCCTGCGCATCGACCAGACCACATCTTCTGCGGTTAAAGGGTTGCCGGAGTGAAATTTCACGTCGTCGCGCAGGTGAAAGGTCAGGCTTTTGCCATCCGGGCTGACGCTCCAGCTTTTTGCCAGCGCCGGTTTTACGTTAGTCAGCTCGTTAGGGTCCAGCTCCACCAGCGAGTCGTAGAGATTGACCACGATGCCGACCACTTCATTGCCGGTCATCGCCGCCGGATCGAGGGTCAGCAGGTTGTTCATGTTCATGCCGATGATGAGCTGATCGGGCGGCGTTTTTGCCGCTGCCGCGCCGCTGCC
This sequence comes from Kosakonia sp. S42, assembly GCF_016624785.1. Classification (NCBI taxonomy): domain Bacteria; kingdom Pseudomonadati; phylum Pseudomonadota; class Gammaproteobacteria; order Enterobacterales; family Enterobacteriaceae; genus Kosakonia; species Kosakonia sp. S42. The sequence continues at coordinate 5,304 of NZ_JACVTW010000045.1, forward strand.
CACCATCAACGAGAGCGCGAGTATGCACGCGCCCGCGAGGGAGTTTTTTTTCATCTATCTGTCGCCTGTAGGGTACGTTTTGCCGGCGGTGACAAGCACACAAACCGGCCCACGCGTCCCGAAAGTCAGTGCTCCCGGGTATTTTTTATTGTTCAGTCGTGGCTGACGGTGTTGGCTTCGATAAAGGCAAAGTTGATATCTTCCCCGAGTCCCGGGCGCTGCGGCAGATGCACAAAGCCCTCCTCATCCATCGGGTCGACGATGCTGTTGAGATAAGCGGCGGGCTGGTCGTAGTCGAGGAACGGGTGCAGCAGGCCGCGCTCATACCAGCGGCAGTTGCGGATCGCACCGATGACCGCAAGGCTTGCCGCACCGTTGCCGTGCACTTCGCAATCCATGCCGAAGGATTCGGCGAGGTTCGCCACTTTTAGCGTCGGTGAAATGCCGCCCACACCGTTTGCACCGGCGCGCAGGATGTCGCAGGCGCCCGCTTTAACCCAGTCAGCGCGGCTGTGGTGTTTTCCGCCAAGACTCTCCGGGCCGATGATCGGAATCGATAAGTTCTCCGCCAGCCAGGCGTAAGAGGACATGCTCTCCTCCTCCATCGGCTCTTCAAACCAGGCGAAGTTGAGCTTCTCCAGCTCTTTGCCAATCCACAACGCTTCGGTACGGCTGTACCAGTGGTAGCCATCAATCATCAGATCGATATCGGGCCCGACCACTTCACGCACCGCGGCGCAGGCTTTGATATCCATTTTCGGGTTCGGCGCGAACTTCACCGGCGGCATCCAGGTGTGCAGCTTGATCGCCTTATAGCCGCGCGCCACCAGCGTTTCGGCAAAAGCCGCGTACTCTTCCGGCGTGGAGAGACCGCCTTCGAGATCGTCGCCGCACATGGTGCTGCCGTACGCCGGGACTTTATCGCGGTAGCCGCCGAGCAGTTTATAGACCGGCATGTTGAGCTTGCGGCCAATCAAATCCCACAGCGCCTGCTCAACAAACGAGAGCGCGCGTTCGGTCAGCTGATGCGCGCTGCCGCGCTGCCAGTGCACCAGATCCTGCCAGATACGCTCGCGGTTAAAAGGATCCTGGCCGACCATCACTTTGCGGAAGAATGCGGTGAGCACAAACGGACGCACCACTTCCGGCGGGGCGAATGAGTAACCGGTGCTGCCGTCGTCTGCGGTGATGGTTAACATCGCCATCTTCGCCTGCGTCTCCGGCCCAGGATGGGAGTGCCCGGCGCTGTCAGAGACCCGTCGCGTGGGGTGCTGAAAGACGGTGACGTTTACAGATTCAATTTTCATTCCGTATCCTTGAGTTTTGAAAAGCTGTTTCAGAACAAAATATATGCACAAAACCTGGTCACATCCTCGGACAAATAGCGCTAAGCGGCGACCATTTTTTGGGCATGCGCACAAGGATGCGTGATACTTTTCACAAAAGGTTACGGAAATGTGATCGGAGTCCGTGGGGGAAAGACGCGCAGGAGAGAGAAAGCCCCCTTCCTGGCGGAAAGGGGCAACAACGACTATCAGGCGATGGTGATCTTCTCGTCGAGATAGACATCCTGTACGGCGTTAATTAGCTTCACGCCGTCGGCCATCGTTTTCTTGAACGCTTTACGCCCGAGGATCAACCCCATGCCGCCGGCACGTTTGTTGATCACCGCCGTGCGTACCGCCTCGGTGAGATCCGCCTCGCCGCCGGAAGCACCACCAGAGTTGATAAGCCCGGCGCGCCCCATATAGCAGTTGGCTAACTGGTAGCGCACCAGATCGATCGGGTTGTCGCTGGTGAGCTTGCTGTAGACGCGCTCATCGGTATAGCCGAATTTCACCGCGTTATAGCCGCCGTTATTCTCCGCCATCTTCTGCTTCACGATATCCGCGCCGATGGTGGCAGCAATGTGGTTTGCCTGGCCGGTGAGATCCGCTGAAACATGGTAATCGACGCCATCTTTCTTAAACGCGGAGTTGCGCAGGTAGGCCCACAGCACCGTCACCATGCCCAGTTCGTGAGCGCGCTCAAAGGCGGTGGAGATCTCTTCAATCTGCCGACGGGACTCCGGCGAGCCAAAGTAGATAGTCGCACCGACCGCTACCGCACCCATATTGAACGCCTGCTCGACGCTGGCGTAGTAGGTCTGATCATAGGTGGTCGGGTAGCTGAGGGTTTCGTTATGGTTGAGTTTCACGAGGAAGGGAATGCGGTGGGCATAACGGCGGGAGACCGAGGCCAGCACGCCATAGGTTGATGCCACACAGTTACAGCCCGCTTCAATCGCCAGCTCAACGATATTTTTCGGGTCAAAGTAGAGCGGGTTGGCGGCAAACGACGCGCCTGCCGAGTGCTCAATACCCTGATCGACCGGCAAAATGGAGAGATACCCCGTGCCTGCCAGCCGCCCGTGGTTGTAAAGGGTCTGCATGTTTCGCAACACCGCAGGCGGGCGGTTGTTGTCGATCATCACGCGGTCGACGTAGTCGTGTCCGGGCAGATAGAGCTGGTCGGCAGGAATGGTCATGCAACGGTGTTGCAGAAGGCTGTCGGCGTCTTTGCCAAGTAACTGCACAATATCAGTCATTACAATGCTCCCGTAAGCTTGCGCTTCGCGAATTGGATTGTCCTTACCCACCTTGCCTGGCGATGGGCAAACTAAGCCTGGTACTCTGGCGTCAGAATGTCCACCGCCCGGCATTTTTTCAGCTTATTCTGCTGGCACGTTTCGGTTTCTGATTTACCACCACTGATGGAAGTGGTGAACCGGGCCGATACCCTCTCCCACTTCAAGCGTATCGGCCTGTTCCAGCGCAGCGGTCAGCCACGTTTTCGCCTCTGCAACCGTTTCAGCCCAGCCGGTATGGCGCGGTCGCAGCGCCGCCAGCGCCGCCGAAAGCGTGCAGCCTGTACCGTGGGTGTTTTTTGTTGCAATGCGCACGGTGGTAAAGCGCTGTGCGCCGTCGCGAGTGAAGAGCCAGTCGGGGCTTTCGGCGTCGTCCAGATGACCACCCTTCATCAATACCGCCTCACAACCGAGCGCTAACAGGGCTTCGCCCTGCTCATGCATCTCGCGCTCGCTGCGCGCATGGGGCGCATCTAACAGCGCCGCCGCTTCCGGCAGATTGGGCGTGATAAGCGAAACCTGCGGCAGTAAATGCTGGCGCAGGGAGGCGACCGCCGCAGGCGATAACAGCGGATCGCCGCTTTTCGCCAGCATTACCGTATCCAGCACCACATTGCGCACCTGGTAATGGCGCAGACGCTCTGCCACCGCTTCGACAATGTCGGTTTCCGCCAGCATGCCGATTTTAGTCGTGTCGATGCGCACATCGCTCAGCACCGAGTCCAGCTGGGCGGCAACGAAATCAGGCTCGATTCGGTATACCGACTGCACGCCGCGAGTGTTTTGCGCCACCAGCGCGGTGATCACCGAACAGCCATAAGCGCCCAGCGCCGAAAAGGTTTTCAAATCCGCCTGGATCCCCGCGCCGCCGCTCGGGTCGGTGCCGGCAATGGTTAAGGCATTAATCCGTTTCATTACAATTCCTCCCCGTTCGTCGCCAGCGCATCAAGAAAAGCGGGGACGAAACTGCCAGGGCCAACGCTCTGCTTCACAGCCCGGCTGCCCGCCAGCTTCATGATTCGGCAGGCCGAGGCGACATTGAGCCGCCGCTCACCTGGTAAGGCGCAACAGGCGGCCACCACGGCCGAGAGCGCGCAGCCAGTGCCGACCACGCGCGTCATCAGCGGATCGCCGCCGCTGACGCTGAGGGTTTCTCTACCATCGGTGATGTAATCAATCTCACCGGTGACTGCGACCACTGCACCGGTCTGTTGCGCCAGCTGCTGCGCCGCGGGTAATGCTGCGAGCGCGCTGTCGGTGGTGTCGACGCCGCGCCCGCCGCCCGGCATACCGGCCAGGGCAAGGATTTCAGAAGCGTTGCCGCGGATGGCGGCCGGTCGAAGAGAGAGGAGTTGTTGGCAGAAACCCGTGCGAAAGGTGAGTGCGCCAACGGCAACCGGGTCGAGCGTCCAGGGGGTTTGCGCACGGTTGGCGCTCTCAATTGCGGCGTGCATTGCCTCAGCGCGTTCGCGCGTCAGCGTGCCGACATTGATAAGTAAAGCATCAGCGATGGCGCTGAACTGCTGCGCCTCTTCACGATCGATTACCATCGCCGGTGAGGCGCCGAGCGAGAGCAGCACGTTGGCGGTAAAGGTTTGCACGACATCATTTGTCATACAGTGAACAAGCGGGGAGTGTGTACGGAGTTGCTGTAACGCGTGTGCAGAGTGCACAGGATCAAGCAGGTCAGGTTGCATCTTTTTTGCTCCTGCCCGGCGTGAAGAAGGGATGCCGGGCAGGCATCTGACTTCCCTACGCTGGCATTATCCAGATCAGGTGGTACGGGTATTTCTCAGCCTTCACGCAGAAGGGCACCCCGAGTCATAACATCAATAAATTGTGGTGAAACCGTTCAGTAGCTTAATGCCAGCAGCGTCATGTGTAAATGCGCATTTGCCAGTGCACTCAGTGGCGAATCTGCGCCAGCTCCGCTTCGGTAAGCCCGGTCATGCTCATCACCGTGCTGCGATCGAGGCCGTTTTGCAGCATCGTCCGGGCGATGCGGAACGCCTCTTCTTTGCGTCCCTTCTCGATACCGCGCTGCTCGCCGATCTCAAGGCCTTGTTCAATTCCTTGCTCCCTGCCCCTTTGTTCAAGCTGCTGTGCAATTGTCATCAATTGGTCCTCATGCTGTGGCGCCTTTAACGCCAGTTCACGTACAAAGGCGTGCGCATCTGCTGTCTCGCCAGCGTACACCAGGTAGTTTATCAGCGAAGCTAATTGCTGTCGTGTGATGTGTTCGTTCACCAACAGCGTTGCTAGCTGGTCCAGAATTTCGCTTAAATCGCGCTGATGAATATGTTTTTGTAACAGCGTCAGCGCCGCCATGCTGCGGTGATTCATTATTTCGTTATCCGGGATCACCGAGACATCAATGAGCGGAAAACTGCTGCTGTATAGCTCTTGTGCGGTAGTTGGACTGACAAACAGCTCTAACCAGTTTGTTGACCAGGGATAAGGGGTGCGCTTTCCAGTATAAAAAAGCAGGGGAATAACTAACGGTAGCGATTTATGTCCGGCATCAAGGTGCCTTTGCATCGCGGCAATCGCGTAACGCATTAACCGAAACGCCATATGGCGATCGGGGGTGGATTGATGCTCAATGAGCACATGGATATACCCCTCCCCTGCGCGTGTTTTCAGGCTGTAGAGCACGTCGCTGTAATAAGCCCGCAGATTCTCTTCGACGAAACTGCCCGACTCCATTCTGAGCGTGCGTAAATCGCAGAGTGCCAGTAAATGCGCGGGCAGATGCAGTTCTATAAAATCCCTGGCCGTCGTCGGGTTGGTCAGAAATTGTTTGAATGCCGCATCGTGCGGCGTGGGGGTGCTCTTTGTTTTGCGTTGCGTGGTCGTATCGGACATCAAGGGTTTGCCTCCCTGGCTTACGTTATTTCCCTCTAAATATCACTAAAATCTTACCACGCCTAGCTGTGCTTTTTCTGAAAAAATTAATTACCTTTTCCTGTTATTTCATCAACTTATGAGCAATAACCTGCAATTGTTGGGCGATCTCCTGCAGGTTAGCGCTCTGCTCCTGCAATGCGCCGGTAGAGTGACGCACAATCAGCCGCGCAGGCAGCACGGATGAACTACGGGCGGCGTCGCCGTGGCCGCTGTCGAGCAGACGACGCACCGCCTCTTTGCCCTGCAAATCAAGATCCAGAGAAACGGTGGTTAACGACGGGTGGAAGAAGGAGCTTTCATAGGTGTCGTCGTAACCGATCACCGATTTCTCGCCGGGGATGGCGATCTGATGTTGATGAAACGCGCTCAACACGCCCAGTGCCATCTGATCGTTGCCGACCAGTACGGCGGTAAAGTTGGGCGTTTCGCGCAGCATCTGCAGTGCACCTGCATAGCCGCTCTGCGCATCCCAGTTGCCGTGAAATACCTTCACCGGTTTCAGGCCGTAGCTATCAAGGGTATCAACCCAACTTTTCAGCCGCAGCTTTGCCGAGACGGAGCTTTCAGGCCCCGCCAACAGCGCGATATCGCGGTGGCCCAGATCGTAGAGATGTTTGACGCTCGCACGGGTACCGTCCGCCGGATTAAAGGAGACGTTAAACACCGAGCTATAAGGGTCAACGTCGAGGAACAGGCAAACAATGTCATCATTGTCAGCCGCGATACGCTGGGCTTCATCGGTCTCCAGCGGCACGTTAATGATCACCTTATCGACCAGCTGCGACTTCAGTTCGTTGATCGCCGACTGGATATCATGATTGACGTTCTCATCAATCATTGAGATCAGCACCTGGTATCCGTCGAGATTGGCATAGCGTTTTACCGCCGCCGCCACCTGTGAAGGGGCATGCAACGCCAGCGAGGTGGTGACAAGTCCAAGGGTCTGACTCTGCTTACCGACCAGCTGTTGCGCCAGCCGGTTCGGCACATAACGCAGCAACTCTATCGCTTTCTCAACCTTGAGACGCGTGGCTTCGGATACATTGGCAGATTTATTGAGTACCCTGGACACGGTCTGATAGGAGACACCCGCATGGCGGGCAACGTCTTCCAACGTCGCGCTTTTAGACTTCATGGTCCGGTTCCTTATGTTGTTATGCGCCAATTGTAACAGGGCAGATCAAAAAAAACGCTCACCGCTCATTTCATCGCCGCTTTAGCCACCAATAAGTATCACGCTCACAATACGCATAAATGTGAACGAATTCTCCACCTGTAACAAAAATCGCTGATTTATTTGCAGTTAATCACACATTTTAGATCCTCAGTTTGCCTGTTTTTACAATTAAGCATTTTATGACTGCGATTATGTGAACGTAATACAAAACAATAAGAGGAACACGATGAAGACTCCACTACGCACACTCTCTCTTGCGTTAGCCGCTGCGCTGACCTCAACCTCGCTGATGGCGGCCACCTCGGTACCCATCGATTTTCACGGCTACCTGCGCGGCGGCGTGGGCGTGTCGGGCGATGGCGGCCAGGTGGAGTGGCAGAAAAATAAGATTGGTCGTCTGGGCAATGAATCTGACACCTACGGCGAGCTTGAACTGGGCTCGGAAGTCTACAAAAAAGATGACGTCAGCTTTTACCTCGACAGCATGGTCAGCATGGTGTCCGATGGCTCCAACGATAACGAGACCACTATCGGCGACGATGCTCAGTTCGGCTTACGCCAGCTGAACCTGCAGATCAAAGGGCTGATCCCCAACGATCCCAACGCGGTGATCTGGGGCGGTAAACGCTACTATCAGCGCCACGATCTGCACATTATCGATACCAAATACTGGAATATCTCCGGCTCCGGCGCGGGGATCGAAAACTACACCTTCGGGCCGGGCGCCGTCTCTTTTGCGTGGATCCGCGGCGATGCCAATGACGTGGATTACCGCGTTGATAACGACAATGACGTCAATATCAACTATCTCGACTTGCGTTATGCCGGCTGGAAACCGTGGGCGGGCGCGTGGACGGAGTTTGGCATTGATTACGCCATGCCGAATCCCACCAAAAAGCAGAAGGCCTACGGCGGGTTGTATGACGCGGATGATGGCGTAATGCTGACCGGTGAAATCAGCCAGGATATGCTCGGCGGCTATAACAAACTGGTGTTGCAGTACGCCAACAAAGGGCTGGCGCAGAATATGGTGTCGCAGGGCGGCGGCTGGTACGACATGTGGAACTATGTCAACGACGCTACCGGCTATCGCGTGATCAACACCGGGCTTATCCCAATCACCGACCGCTTCTCCTTTAACCATGTATTGACCTACGGCGCCGCCGAAGATACCACTGCGTTTACCGACAAATCCCGTCTGGTGTCGCTGGTTGGCCGTGCGCAGTATCAGTTCACCGAATATGTGCGTCTGATTGGTGAAGTGGGCGGCTTTTACCAGAAGGATAACTACAAAAACGGCACCAACTATAAGCAGAGCGGCGAGAAGTACACTATCGCACTGGGTCTTGCTGACGGTGCCGATTTTATGTCGCGTCCGGAGCTGCGCCTCTTCGCCTCTTATTTAAATGACTCTGAAGATGGCAAAGCATTTGAAGATGGCACCAAAAATAACACCTGGAACTTTGGTGTGCAGGTGGAAGCCTGGTGGTAAATAAGTGCGATATTTTTTTCGCCTTTATTAACCCACTCTGTTAGTAAAATCGTTATTTATCTCTGAGCCTTGCAGGTTTATATTGCCACTGCGTTCGTTATTGTTTATTTGGGATACCCATTCGGGTATCCCTTTTTTATTACTAACGAGCTGAGAAACGCTCATCGAGTAATTTACGCAGTGCGTCAGATTGCTTGCCAAAAATAGCATGTACCTGTTGGCCGAGAATAATGACGCCCAGCGCGCCCTCATCCTGTAGCGCCTGCGAATCGACCCGGGTTAACTCTTTCACCGTGACGCGCAGGCGTGTCAGGCAGGCATCAACCTGTTCAATATTTGCCTCACCGCCAAACGCCGCGGCCAGTCGCTCAATTTTCAACACCTCAGCGTCGCTGAGCGGGGTGGCCGGTTTGGCCTCAGAGAAGTAATGCAGGAAGGATTTAAGGCTTACCATTGCAGGGCTCCGTAATCAGCAGATAAAAAAACGCCTGCCCGGATGGGCAGGCGCGCAGAGTGGGCTTACGCGTCGCGGCGAACGACGCGGCAATCCCAGGGTTTGAGCACCAGCGCACCGCTGACGGAGGCGTCGCTCAGGCAGTCGTGATAACCCGGCGGCAGCGTGATGCTCTGCTGCTGCGCGGTGAAGTTCTGAATAAAGACAAACGCCTGTTCACCATCTTCCCGCGCGGTCGCCACCACGCCCGGCGGTAGCTCAACGTTAAGCGCACGCGGCAGCGATAGCGTGTCGATGAGATTGGCGAAGAAGTCCCGCTGGAAGGCGAGATCGTTACGCGAGGCGACATGCCAGGCTTTGCCCTTGCCGAAGGCGTTGACCGTGACCGCCGGACGACCGGCATAGAAATCATCCCGGTAGGTTGCCAGCGGCTGCGCGCCCTCGAGCTGAATCAGCTCGCAGAGATGGCGCACCTGATACGGCCCCTGTAAGCCCGCTTCGTTGCCCGCCAGCCCCTGCACCAGGTTGCGTTCCTGGTCGTCGAGACAGTCGATCTCCTCCGCCCAGATGCCGAGCAAGTTGCGCAGCGGACCGGGGAAACCGCCCAGATGGCAGAGATCGCTCTCATTGACCACGCCGCTCCAGTAGGACGTGACCAGATGACCGCCGCTGGCGACAAAAGTCTCGGCGCGTTCAGCGAAGCCGTCGCGCACCATGTAGAGCATCGGGGCGATAACTAAATGGTAGCGGCTGAGATCGGCATCGGCATTAATCACATCCACCGCCACGCCCTTCTCCCAGAAGGGGCGGTAGTGTTCGTTAACCGTCTTCTCATACTCCATGCCTTTGTTGCGCGGCCCCTGCGCATCATCCAGCGCCCAGCGGTTCTGCTGGTCGAAGATGATCGCCACCCGCGCCTCGGTGCGACAACCCATGACCGGGGTCAGCTTGCTGAGCATCTCGCCGAGGGCGGAGACTTCACGGCCAACGCGGGTATCAAGATGGCCGACATGATCAATCACCGCGCCGTGGAACTTCTCCACCGAGCCACGGCTTTTGCGCCACTGGAAGTACTGCACCGAATCGGCGCCGTGCGCCACCGCCTGCAAAGAGGAGAGAATATGCATACCCGGCTTTTTCAGCTTGCTGGTTGGCTGCCAGTTAGTGACGCTTGGCGTCGACTCCATCAGCACGAAGGGCTTGCCGCCTTTCAGGGTGCGCATCATGTCGTGATACATGGCGGTGTAGCAGGCGAGCTGGGTTTCATCTTTATCGCGGTGCCACATCGGGTAGCTGTCCCAGGAGATAAAGTCGATCGCCTCCGCAAGCTGCCAGTAGTCGTAGTCGTAGAAGTACTCCATAAAGTTGGTGGTCACCGGCAGCGCCGCGTTGGCGGCCTTCAGCGGGGCAACTTCATGGCGGCAGAAGTCGGTCACCTGGGCGGTGTTAAAACGCCGCCAGTCGAGATTAAGACCATGAATGGAGACTTCGCCCTGCGGCGCAGGGGACTCGATTTGCGACCAGTCGCTGTAGGTGTGGCTCCAGAAGTCGCTCCACCAGGCGTGGTTCAGCGCCTCCAGTGTCTGGTAGCGCGCCTTCAGCCAGTCGCGGAACTTCTGCTGGCATAAATCGCAGTGGCACTCGCCGCCATACTCGTTGGAGATATGCCAGCCGAGCACCGCCGGATGCTGCCCGTAACGCTCCGCCAGCAGCGTATTGATCTTCAGCGTCTTTTCACGGTAGATCGGCGAAGTCATACAGTGGTTGTGGCGACCGCCATGCAGCGCGGGCACGCGATCGCGCCCGACGCGCAGCACTTGCGGGTATTTTTGCGACATCCATGCCGGACGCGCACCGCTCGGCGTGGCGAGAAATATATGGATACCGGCGGCATATAATTTTTCTATGACCTCATCGAGCCAGGCGAAATTAAATACCCCCTCCTGCGGCTCGAGTTTCGACCAGCTAAATATTCCGACCGACATCACATTACATTTTGCCTGCTGCATCATGGCAATATCGCTATCGATAATACCGGGATAGTTTTCCCACTGCTCCGGGTTATAGTCCGCGCCATGCAATAGCGAGACGACCTTCGGGCTTAAAGGCGCAAATTTATTCATTATTCATTCCTGAAATTTACAACACGATAATTAATTAAAGACTTTCACCGACGGCAGCACTTTTCCCTGGCAATCAAACAGCGCCTGGTTTTCTCGCGCATTGCCCTCTTTCCAGTGGTCATTGATATATTTCATACCGGCGGGCGTGGCCCAGCCGTTGCCCGGCACGGCAATCCAGGTCGGTTCCCAGTAGAAAATGCCCTTGCCGCGCTGGCCCTGCACATTAATGACCGACTGCATTAAATCGTGCACATAGTCATACTGCCCCTGCACCGTCGCCGGGTAGCCGCCCGCTTTCTCCTCTTTCGCCTGGAAGCTGTTCTCGGCGTTATCGCAGTTCGCCAGCGTATAGGCGTAGGCCGCTTCGACGACAATGACATCTTTGTTGTAGCGCTTGCTGATGTCATCCATATTGGCCTGCAGGGCGCTGATTGGCCCGTTCCAGTAGGTGTACATCGACAGGCCAATCACATCGAAAGGCACGTTGCGTTTGGTTATCTCATCAAACCACCAGCGGAAGGTGTCATTTTTGGTGCCTTCGGCGAGGTGCAGCATGATCTTCACCTGCTCGCCGTTATTCAGGTTCTCTTTGACCCCATCGATTCCGGCCGTGAGCAGCCCGGCCAGCCGGTCAAACTCGCCGCCGCCCTGCCCCCAGCTTTTGCCCTCCGGCCAGAGCATGCCGCCGTTGATCTCATTGCCGATCTGCACCATATCCGGCAGCACGCCCGCCTGCTTAAACTGCGCAATCGTGTCTCGGGTATAGTCATGCACCCGGCTTTTCAACTGCGGATAATCGAGCTTCTCCCAGGCTTTCGGCTTGAACTGCTTGCCCGGATCGGTCCAGAAATCGCTGTAGTGCAGATCGAGCAGCAGCTTCATGCCCTGCGCTTTTGCCCGCTTCGCCAGCGCAAGGGTGGTGGCGAGATCGTTATCGCCGCCGCCGTAGGCATTGCCCTGCGCATCTTTCGGATCGACCCACAGCCGCAGGCGCACATAGTTGACGCCGTTGGCTTTCAGGATAGCCAGCGCATCCTGCGGCTGGTTTTTGTCGTTATAGAATTTCGCCCCGTGCTTTTCCGCATCGAGCAGCGTGGAGATATCCGCCCCTTTAATAAAGTCGGCGGGCATTTGGGTAAACGGGCGCGTGGTCACTGCGCTGGCAGAAAAACTGGCAGCGAGGCATACCGCCAGCAGAGCGGGAGTCAGTCTTTTCATATGCTTATCCTTTTGTACTGCCGGAGGTGAGGCCGGAGACGAAGTATTTTTGTAACGCCAGGTAGAGGATCGCCACCGGCACCGCAATCAGCACCGCACCTGCGGCGTAAGTGGTGTAGCTGGCACCCATTTTTTGCGCCACCAGGTTATAGAGCCCAATCGGCAGCGTGTATTTATCCGGCGTGCGCAAAATGGTGCTTGAGAGGATGAAATCCCCGAGCGGGCCGGTGAAGGAGAAGAGCGCCACTACCGCGATAATCGGTTTCGACAGCGGCAGGATGATCTCAATAAAGATGCGGAAGTTGCTGGCACCATCCATGCGCGCAGACTCATCAAGATCGCGCGGAATGGCATCCAGATAGCCCTTCATCAGGTAGGTGTTCATCGGGATCATCCCGGCAACGTAGATCAGCACCAGCGCCATATGGCTGTTGATAAGCCCGAGCAGCTGCGAGAGAACGAAAATCGCAATCAGCGCCGAGAACTGCGGGATCATCTGTAACAGTAAAAAGAGCATCAGCCCGTTCTGGCGCCCTTTAAAGCGAAAGCGCGAAAAGGCGTAGGCGGTAAAGCTGACGCTGATTAAGGTCAGGATCATCGTCAGCAGGCTGATCTTCATCGAGTTCCAGTACCAGGTGAGGTAGTTCACCTGACCGTTAAAGAGATCGGCATAGTGCTGGAACGAGAGGTTTTCCGGGATGATCGAGGTGCTGAGCAGGCTGTTGCCGGCATTGAGCGACGCGCCAATCGTCCACACCAGCGGGTAGATAATTGTCAGCGACACCGCTGCTATCACCAGCCAGGAGAGTGTCAGGCGAATAACCTTCTCGCGGCGAATACTTTGTGATTGAGCCATTTTCTTCCCTTATGCCATGTCGTCGTTTTTGAACGATTTGGTGGCGCGGAACTGCCACAACGCCAGGCCGACGACAAAAATCGACAGCAGGATGGTGATGGTGGCCGCGATGGCGTACTGCGATGAGGACATCGTCAGCTTATAGATCCACGACACCAGAATGTCGGTACCGCCCGCGTTCGCGCCAGCCACCGCCGGTCCGCCGTTGTTAAACAAGTAGATGATGTTGAAGTTGTTAAAGTTGAAGGTGTATTGCGTGATGATGATCGGCGCAATCGAGTAGAGCACCAGCGGCAGCGTAATAGTGCGCAGCCGGGTAAAGGTGCCCGCGCCATCCATCTTCGCCGCTTCATACAAATCGTCGGGAATCGCCTGCAATACGCCGGTGGTCATGGCAAAGACAAACGGGAAACCGAGCCAGGTCTGCATCATGATCAGCGCGGTTTTGGTCCAGAAGGGATCCGTCAGCCACGGTTTCGGGTCGATGCCGAAAAAGGCGAGGATCGCATTGTTAATGACGCCAAAGGAGTCGTTAAACATCCCGGCGAAAACCAGAATAGTGACAAAGCCCGGTACTGCCCACGGCAGGATAAAAATGGTGCGTATCAGCGGCTTAAAGCGCAGATCTTTCTGGTTCACCAGGATCGCCAGCAGCACGCCGACGCTGCACTGTAAGGTGGTCGCCAGCAGCGTCCACACCACCGTCCATTGCAGCACGTCAAAGAAGGTTGAGCGCCAGATCGACAGGGTAAAAATATTGATGAAGTTCTTTAACCCGACCCAGTCGACCAGTTTAGCGGGCGGCGTGTGGTAGAGGTTGTAATTGGTAAAGGCGATGGCGAAGCCGAAGAGGATCGGGAAAATCACCACGAACACCAGCAGGATAAAGCCCGGGCTGATCATCAGGTAGGGAAAGCCGTCGCTGAGCAGCATCTGGTACTGTTTGCGCACGCTGTTAAGCGGCTTACCGGCGTCGCGTTTTTTACCATTCAGCCACGCGTCGCGCATTGAGAGTCCCCACACCATCAGGCCAAAGGCGATAATCAGCACGCTGATGATCCCTTCTGCCAGCAGGAAGATGGAGTTATCGCGCGGCACCTCTTCGCCAAGGGTGTATAACCCCCACAGCCCTTCGCGCAAAAAATCAGAGAAGATGCCGGTAAAACTCGCCAGCAGCACAAGAAAGATAAGGCCTTTCAGCCACTGGCGATGGTAGAACTGGCCAAAGCCCGGCACGATGGCCAACAGCAGCCCGCACCACGCGTGACGCCCTGCGCCGGGCGCTTTGGCAAAATGTTCGCTGGGACTGATAATCACGTACGACTCCTTTTCGACAACGGGAGGTCCCCCTCCCGTCTCTGTACCAACACGCGGTTACTGGTTACTGGCCTGCATCGCTTCGACCTGCATCTGGATCTGCTTAGCAGCGGCATCCAGCGCCGCCTGCGGTGCCTGTTTACCGGTCAGGCTCAGCTCCAGCGCAGCGTTTGCCGGGCCCCACACTTCCCCCATCTCCGGAATGCCCGGCATCGCGGTTGCGCGGGCGGCCTGCACCGCGACGGCGCTCGCTTTCTCGTCGTTTTTAATCACTGGATCGTCAATCATCGCTTTCTGCGCCGGGATTTCACGCGTGGCGATATAGCGCGTCTTCACGTACTGCGGCTGGTTGATAAATTCGATAAATTGCTGCGCCAGCGCTTTGTCTTTGCTCCAGGTCGAGACGACATAGCCTTTCACGCCGAGGAAGGAGCTCATCGGTTTGCCATCCGGCAGGTTCGGCAGCGGCGCAACGCCGTAGTTGATACCGGCAGCTTCATAGGGCTGGAACGCCCATGGGCCATTAATCACCGCCGCCGCTTTTTTCTCGGTAAACAGCGAATCGATGGCGTTAAGCCCGTTATCGCCAAGGATCCCCGACGGGAATACCCCCTCGGCATAGAAGTTTTTCAGGAAGGTAACGGCTTCTACCGCGCCGGGTTTATTCAGACCGATATCCTGCGGGTTATAGCCGCCTTTGTCGTTTTTACCGAACAGATAGCCGCCCATCGGGCCAATCGCGCCCCAGCTGTAGTAAATCTGATCGAACTTCGCCAGCAGGCCATATTTGTTCTGCGCGCGCTGTTTTTTCGAGTAGTCGAGCCACTCCGGCAGGCTTTGCAGCGGCTTGTCGATAAGATCTTTGTTGTAGATCAGCACCAGCGTCTCTACCGCTTTCGGCACGCCATACAGGGTGTTGTCGAGGCGGAAGGCGTTGATGGAGGCAGGCGTAAAGGCGTCAACCTTTTCTTTGTCCAGATTCAGGGGAGTCAGCAGGCCTTGCACAACCGCGCCGCCCAACTGATCATTGGGGATCACCAGCACATCCGGGCCGATGCCCGCCGGGCCATCGAGACGGAGTTTCTCCAGCTGCTGGGCGTAGGGCATCTCCTGCACGTTAACTTTGACGTTATATTTCTGCTCAAAATCGCGCACCGCATCCTGGATGCCGGACGATTTTTTGATGTCTTCCCAGACATTGAGTTGCTGTGCGGCGGCATGCGCCTGCAAGCCGACAAGCTGCCCGGCGGCAAGCGTTGTCAAAATCAGTGCGGTAAGGGTCTTCTTTTTCATTATCAACCTCATGTCAAGGTATAACAATTTCATGGTTTTTATGGCGCATCATCAGGTCAATGCTCTGGCAAACCACCTGATATTGCAGGGCTTAAGACGTATTCACTCGCCTTATCGGATTTGTTATACGCTACGCTTTACGCACTGATAAAACGAGAATAAACGTTGCGTTATGTGACCGATGTTACAGAAATGAAAATTGAGTATAGGGCGCTAAATCCGTGGAAGTTATAGTCAGGCCATGATTTTTCGCCGTTGAGCAGCACTGTCTCCTGATTGTTATACGTAAAACAAAACAGCTGACAAACGGCCAGTAACGGCTATTACATTCGGGGAACGTTGATGTCCAATATACGACTGAGAAATGTCACCAAACGGTTTGGCGACACGGTGACGCTGAACAATGTCAATCTGTCGATTGATGACGGCGAATTTGCGGTGTTTGTCGGCCCCTCGGGCTGCGGGAAATCCACCATGCTGCGCATGATTGCCGGGCTGGAAGAGGTGAGCGAAGGCGAAGTGCTGATTGGCGATGAAGTGATGAACGATGTCGCGCCCGCCCATCGCGGTGTCTCAATGGTGTTCCAGTCCTATGCGCTCTACCCCCATATGACCGTGGCGGAGAACATGGGCTACGGGCTGAAAGTGAACAAAGTGCCGAAAGAGGAGATCCGCCGCCAGGTGGAGATGGTGGCGAAGACCCTGCAACTGAGCCACCTGCTGGATCGCAAACCGAAGCAGCTCTCCGGCGGCCAGCGCCAGCGCGTCGCCATCGGCCGCGCGATTGTGCGTAACCCGCGCGTCTTTATGTTCGATGAACCCCTCTCTAACCTTGATGCCGAGCTGCGCGTCGAGATGCGGCTGCATATCGCCCGCCTGCACCAGGAGCTGAAAACCACCATGGTCTATGTTACCCATGACCAGGTTGAGGCGATGACGCTGGCGGACAAAATCGTAGTGATGAATTACGGCAACGTTGAGCAGATGGGCTCACCGATGTCGCTCTACTACAACCCGAAAAACAAGTTTGTCGCCGGTTTTATCGGCTCGCCAAAGATGAACTTCCTCCCAGCAACGGTAAGCCAGTGGCAGCCTGGTGAAGTCACTATTACCCTTGCTCAGGGCCACCAGCTGACGCTCGGCATCACCACTTCACCGCTGGAGGTGGGCGCGCCCATTACGCTCGGTATTCGCCCGGAGCACCTCGCAACAGAGATGACGGGCGGCGTGCCCCTTGAGTTCCAGTGCGAAGTGGTAGAGCGGCTGGGCAACAACACCTATCTGTTTGGTCAATGCTACGGCCACGACAATATTAAAATCCTGCTGCCGGGCGATGTGCATTTCCGCCCGTGGCAGAAGATCGCCCTCGCCTTCGATAGCCGCCACTGCATGATCTTTGATGAGCAGGATCAGCGCGTCAGCGCCGATATCCCGGTGCCCAACCACGATATGTAACTTCCAGGCCGGAGAAGGCGTAACCGCCATCCGGCACTGCATTTTCACTCGAGAACGATAAGTGCTGCTCCATTTTGCTGGTTTTTCATCAAAGCAACGTTGTCTACCCTTACCGGTAGTGATGAAAACCCAACAAAACGGAGCCTGTTATGAAAGCCATCGCCATTACCCGCGCCGCCGCTGGCGGCAGCAACCTTGATGCCCTCACCGATATTGACCTGCCGCAACCGCAAGCCAGCGGACACGATCTGCTGGTGGAAGTGAAAGCCATCTCCGTGAACCCGGTGGATACCAAAGTGCGTGCCGGTTTTAATGCTGATACGCCGCGCGTGCTCGGCTGGGACGCGGTAGGCGTAGTGAAAGAGGTCGGCGAGTCGGTCACCCTGTTTCAGCCGGGCGATGAAGTGTGGTACGCCGGGGCACTAACCCGCCCGGGGAGCAACAGCGAATATCAGCTGGTTGATGAGCGTATTGTGGCGCGTAAACCCGCTTCCCTTGATAACGCCTCTGCCGCCGCCCTGCCCCTGACAGCCATTACCGCCTGGGAGCTGCTGTTTGACCGCCTCGGCGTAAAAGAAAGTGGCAACGACGGTGATGTGCTGCTGATTGTCGGCGCAGCGGGCGGTGTCGGTTCGATTCTGACGCAGCTGACACGCCAGCTCACCCATATGACGGTGATCGGCACCGCATCACGCCCTGCCAGCCAACAGTGGGTGAAAGAGCGCGGCGCGCACCATGTGATTGACCACAGCAAGCCGCTCACCGAAGAGCTGGCGCGGATCGGCATCAAAGAGGTGACGCACGTCGCCAGCCTGACCAATACGCAGGATCACTATCAGCAGCTGATTAACGCGCTTAAACCGCAGGGCAAGCTGGCGCTGATTGACGATCCCGACAGCCTGGATGCAATGCCGCTGAAAGCGAAGAGCCTGTCGCTGCACTGGGAGTTTATGTTTACCCGCTCGATGTTCACCACTGACGATATGATTGCCCAGCATCAGTTGCTGACGCGGGTTGCGGAGTTGATCGACAGCGGCGTGCTGAAAACCACGCTGGGCGAGCACGGCGGTGCCATCACCGCAGCTAACCTGCGTAAGGCTCATGCGCTGCTTGAGAGCCAGCGCGCGGTGGGCAAAATCGTGCTGGAGGGGTTTGCGGGCTGATCCTGCCAGGATTACTCCCAAACCTGCCGGGCGGAGAGCGAAATTGTTTCTCCGCCCGCACTGCTTTTTCCTGGGTTTGCTTACACTTTTTACCAAAGCGTTATTTTTTGCTGGTTGCTCCGCTGTCTGTAAACGGCAATGATGTCGTGCTATTTATGCAACTACGTGAAATGTATAAGAACAACCTGGAGAGAGTATGCGTAAAACAAAAATGATGCTTCTGGGTGCGCTGCTGGCGACGGCTTCAGTAACCTATGCTGAAACGCCGCCCGCGACGCCGCCTGCAAGCGGCACACAGTCATTTGAAGTGAAAGAGTTTGTTGCCGACTTTACCAAATTCACCATTGGCGACACGGTGCCGGAGATGTACCGCAGCGACGATTACAACATTAAGCAGTGGAAGTTACGTAACCTTCCCGCGCCGGATGCCGGTAGCCACTGGACCTACATGGGCGGCAACTATGTGTTGATCACCGATGCCGACGGCAAAATCCTCAAAGCCTACAATGGCGACATTTTCTATCATCGTTAACCGGGAGCGCCTGTGATTATCCGCCGCTGGCAGGAGAGTGACAGGCCGTTTCTGCGTACCCTGTATCTGCATGCCCGTAAAGAAGCCTGGACCTGGCTGGATAGCCGCGACTGGGCTCTGGAAGATTTTGACTCCGCGACGCTGGGCGAGGTGATCTGGGTGGCGGAAGAGGACGGGCACCGGATGGGGTTCGCATCGGTCCTGGAGAACGATAACTTCCTGCATAATTTGTTTATCGACCCTGCGTTTCAGGGAAAAGGCGTGGGCAGCGCGCTGCTTGAGCATGTGCAGAGTACCTTTAGCAGCACCGGCGCGCTAAAGTGTTTGCTGCGCAATAAAACAGCGCTCGACTTTTATCAGCGCCACGGCTGGCGCGTTGAGGCCAAAGGCGTCTCCCCGCAAGGGGATTATGTGCTGATGCACTATGTGTTGAAGTAGGTTTTGTCATTTCGTAGGCCTGATAAGGCGAAGCCGCCATCAGGCAATCGATGCCGCGAACATAATGCCGGATGGCGCGTAAACGCTTATCCGGCCTACGCGGTTTCAGCAGCAACAATTTTTCAGTGGACGCCCATCTTACAGCGAGGGGTTGTGTCCCCGCTGAAATCGGCGAGCCGAAGCGGGAATGACAAGGTCTGGACGCCATGGATGGCGGACAGAGGCGA
>NZ_JACVTW010000046.1:0-21563 GCF_016624785.1 Kosakonia sp. S42
CCCCGGCAGTACAGCACGGGCGGAAAAAATACGCTTTCAGGGATAAGTAAACGCGGTGCGTATTCCGACCCAAACCGACCATTGATTCCCGGTAACTTTCAAGGTAGTTGTCGTGTTTTTATGCCGCCTGGCGTTCTTTTTCTGGATTTAGCGATACTGTTTCTACCGGTGACCAGTTTCGGGTCTGTTGTGACCAGCGTTCCGGATGCTTTTTTCTCGCTGTTTCGTAGAGCTTTTTGCGCCGGGCAAGGAGCTCAATGTCCTTTCCACAGTGTTTTTCATCTGGCGTAACGTACCTTATTCCACTGTGGCGATGCCGGGTGTTGTACCACTGAACGAAGTCGTGGACCCATATCCGGGTATCACCCACACTGTGGAACCCATTTCGGGGCCATTGAGGGCAATACTTCAGCGTTCTGAACAGCGATTCTGAGTACGGATTGTCGTTGCTCACCCGTGGCCTGCTGTGTGATGTGACGATGCCCAGATCATACAGCTTTGCCTGCATAGTGAAGCTTTTCATCGGGCTACCGTTGTCCGCGTGCAGAACCAACTGGCGACTGTCGCATTTTTCCCGCCAGACTGAACGTTGCAGCAGCTCTGATGCATGCTGGCCTGACTCCCGCTCGTGGACCTCCGCACCAACAACTTTACGGCTGAACACGTCAGTGATCATGTAGAGATAAAATCGTCTGCCCTTAACCTGCGAGGGCAGATGAGTGATATCCCATGACCACAACCGGTTTGACGCTGCGGCTGTATAGCTTGTGGGCCTGGTGTAGGTGCCGTGCGCTTTTGCCCTGCCACGGTGTCTGACCAGTTTTTCGGCCTTTAGTACGCGGTAAAAGCTGGATTCTGAAGCAATATAAATCCCTCGATCCGCCAGTGCCGGCACGATGTGACAGGGGGGGCGGTCAACATGTTCAGGCCTGGTGCATACCTCAACAATGCGCTGACGTTCTTCATCACTGAGGCGATTCGCGGGTTCAGGACGTATCGCATCAGGGCGTCGATCATGGCCCACGACACCACCACAACGCCAGCGTTGCAAAGTGCGAACAGTGATGCCGGCTACTTCACAGGCCCTATGTTGTCTGGCACCACTAAGTACTGCGGTTTCGATCAGGGATACCGTTTCAAGCCGCTCCGGGTAAGGGGTCAGACGTCCTCTTCTTCGTCCCGAAGGGCTGACAGCTTTTCCTGCAGCACCAACAGTGCGGCGATCTCTGCGAGCGCTTTATCCTTGCGACGGAGCTCTTTTTCCAGCTGGCGGATCCGTGTTTTTTCCCCACGGGTGGCTTTCTGAACTTCTGCCAGTTGGCGATGCTGGGGCATATTGGCGGCCAGACAGTTCTGCTTCCACAGCCTGATTTGCTCTGCATATAACCCATTTTTGCGACAGTATTCCGCCAGCTCATGTTCCGACATGATGGCCGTTTCCAGCAGGATGGAAAAAATTTGCTCAGGAGATCGACCATCAG
The DNA here is from genome assembly GCF_016624785.1 of Kosakonia sp. S42. Taxonomy (NCBI): domain Bacteria; kingdom Pseudomonadati; phylum Pseudomonadota; class Gammaproteobacteria; order Enterobacterales; family Enterobacteriaceae; genus Kosakonia; species Kosakonia sp. S42. The sequence continues at coordinate 1,482 of NZ_JACVTW010000046.1, forward strand.
TCTGATCTTGTTTTTGTGCGATAAGGCCCTCCATTTCCAGTTGCTGACGCCAGCCATGAACAGTCGAAATACCGGCCCCAATATCATCCGCTACCTGGCGCAAAGACCAGTTATAAGGTGGCAAAAGATGCATGATGGCCCGTTCTTTCAGTTCCGGGTCAATGGGTTTATTAGCCATTATATGTTCTCTCACCCCCTGTTTAAAAATGAGGCGACAACTACCCTGACACAGGGGGGATCGCACTTTCCGATTTAATTCGACCACGAATTCCGATTTGTTCCGGCCAGATTTGGCCTTCCGTCGGAATCCGTGATCCTAGCTCCGGAATCCGTGATCGGATTGTCGGAATCGGTGATCCTGTCGTCGGAATCCCGCGCTTTTCACTTTTAAAACAATGGACAACACTTTCTCCTTATAACGCATCTTCCGGAGGAGTGTCGCCATGGCAAGACTGAGAACGCGGATGAGTAAAATTAAAGAACTGCTGCGCCTTAAATTTGACTGCCACCTGCCCAACAGGAGCATCTCTGCCTGTCTGAATATCGGGTGCAGCACCGTCTCTGATGTGGTCACCCGCTTCAGGGGGAGCCAGCTGGCGTGGCCCCTGCCGGAGGATAGGACGGAATCACAACCCGAAGCGTTGCTTTATACCGGACGCGCCAGCGACAGCCATAAACGAATGCCGGACTTCTCGCTGTGCCATCAGGAACTGAAGCGTAAAGTAATGACCAAAATCCTGCTCTGGCAGGAATATCAACAGAAAGCCGGCGAAAACGCCTACGGGTACAGCCAGTTCTGTAACCTCTATGGTGAGTGGATTAAGCAGCAAAAACGCAGTATGCGTCAGCATCATGTCGCTGGTGAGAAGCTGTTCCTCGACTTCTGCGGGCCGACGATCCCGGTTATCAACCCGGATACGGGGGAGGTCCGGCAGGCGCATATCTTCGTCGCCACACTCGGTGCCTCTAACTACACCTATGTTGAAGCCTGTGAAAACCAGCGGCAGGAAAGCTGGATGATGGCCCACGTCAGAGCGTTCGAATTCTTCGGCGGTGTTCCTCAGCTTCTCATCCCGGATAACCTGAAAGCGGCAGTCAGCCGCGCAGACCGCTACGAGCCGGTACCTACCGTAAGCTGGCTCGGCACTACAACACGGCAGTGATCCCGGCCCGGCCCCGTAAGCCGAAAGACAAACCCAAAGTTGAAAATGCCGTTCAGATCGTGGAGCGCTGGATCCTGATGCGGTTGCGGCATGAAGTGTTCCATACGCTGGTTGCGCTGAATCTGGCCATCAGTGAGCTGCTGCAGGATCTTAATGAGCGGCCGTTCCGTCGGTTGCCGGGTTGCAGGAAAAGTCTGTATGAACAACTGGATAAGCCCGCACTGAAGGCTCTCCCGCCATACCGCTATGAATACGTTGATATCCGCCAGGCGAAGGTCGGTCCGGACTATCACGTGCTGTACAGCAAACATGCGTACTCCGTGCCTCATGCGCTGGTCGGCAGCCATATCGATATCGAAGCCGGAGCCAGGCTCATCCGCCTCTATCACCGGGGAACGCTGGTTGCCCAGCATCCACGGGCACAGCAACAGGGTAGCTTCACCACGCAGGCAGAGCATATGCCGGAATCCCATCGCCGGCAGCGATGGAGCCCGGAAAGGCTGCTGTCCTGGGGCGAGAGCATCGGCAGCGCCACCCACGCCGAGGTGGCCTGGCACCTGCACCATCGTGCGCATCCTGAACAGGCTTACCGGACCTGCCTGGGGCTGCCCAATCTCAGTCGTGAATATGGCGATGCCAGACTGGAGAACGCCTGCCAGCAGTCGTTGTTACTGGAGCGCCCATGGCGGCAGGTGATCCTGAACCTGCTGACAAACCACCGGGACCGGCTGAAAGACGAAGCGCCGGATGAATCCCCTGTAGAGCACAGCAACGTACGCGGTGCCGGGTACTACCACTGAGGAGAAAATAATACATAACAACCTGCTGGAACAGATACGGGCCCTGCGGCTGGGGCACATGAATAACGCGCTGGAGCTGCAATGGTCGCAGCCTATGACTTACACCTCGCTGAGCTTCGGGGAATGGCTGGGTCTCCTGCTGGAGCACGAACTGCTGCAGCGTGAGGTCTCGAAGGTCAACCGCCTGCGAAGACAGTCAAAACTGAGACTGGATGCGCACCTTCACAGCTCGACTACCGGCCGGAACGGGGCCTGAACTGGCAGTTACTGGTACAACTGCTGACAGGCGCTTATGTTCATCGTCATGAAAATGTGCTGATAACAGGACCTACGGGATGCGGAAAAACGTACGTTGCCTGTGCCCTGGGCGAACAGGCCTGTCAGCAGCATATCCAGGTGGTGTACTACCGGCTGACGCGGCTGCTTGATGACCTGAATATCGGCCATGCCGACGGGAGTTACCAGAAGCTGCTGCTGCATCTGTCGAAAAAAAACCTGCTGATCCTTGATGACTGGGGGCTTGAGAAGCTGAACACCCGCCAGGCCTCAGATCTGCTGGAAGTGATGGAGGACAGATACCAGCGGGGAGCACCATCATCATCAGTCAGCTCCCGGTGAGTGAATGGTACAAACTGGTAGGCAACCCGACGGTAGCCGATGCCCTGATGGACCGGCTACTGCACAACGGACATCGCGTTGAGCTCAGGGGCGAATCAATGCGTAAACTGGCGCAAGCCGATCATACGGGTTAAAAACTAGAGTAAGAAATAACCAGCGCGGGAAGCGCGATCGAAATCGCCGGAATCACTGACCGGAATCATCGGAATACGCACGCGGAGATAAAAACCTGCGACGCTTACTGTTTCACTGCGCCAGGGTGTTTATCCGGAGAATCGGGCATCAGTCAGGAAGCCTGGCTGAATGGGTAAAAGCTCAGCTTGAGCGAAAACGCTCGAATATAGTGGACTGTGCCCTGGCTAACAAAATGGCCCGAATAGCGTGGGCAATAACGACCCGGTAAACCGTGTTCGGAAGGTAACGGTTACGCAGTTTATTGGCGGGTTAAACGTTAACAAAAGTAGTTCCCAATCTGGTTTTGCGAAGACTGATTATTGATGACATGAACGGCAAACCGGCCTGATAGAAAGCTTACGTAAAAAATGACTCACTGAAGCCGTGAGGTTTTTTAAGTCTTATCAGGCGCGGAACTCATCGTGGCGCGGGCATCCTTGCCCATAGTGACGCCGGATAGATTTAAGCAAGCCCATCATTAATCAAAAATCAGTGTTGCAGAAATGGTGGGGGCCATAGATTCTTACACGATTCATGCAGTTATGGTATCCTGTACCGGCGATTTCTTTGTCGCGAATTTCTTCAGACACATAATTCTTTGCCCGCGCCACTGCGGGCTTTTTTTTGCATTACGTGCTGTCGTCCTTGATGCGACCCGATCAGAGGCTATATTTTAACCACATATAAGAAAACGCGTATTCGAAAATTAGCCCGTGTAGCCCTACCCGATACAGGATACACGGGCCTTTTTACTTCCGTGCCGCAAATCATGAAAAACCGGGCTTTACAGATTATCCTGAGCAAATAATAAGAACAGCTGTATGCACCCCCGACGCTACCTGAAGACCAGAGGGGCGTTTTTTTTCTATTTTTCCTGTGTGCTGTCGGCACGCGTTACCAGATACTGTTTTCCCGGCATTCCAGCGCCGGTACAAAGTGAAACCGCTTTACCTTCATTTTTGTGGAACAATCTTAAAGTCGGTATTATCGATCAGAATCGGCTCTCCTTTGTCGTTAGCGGCGATCATCTTTCCTTTTGGGATACTGTTTGATGTAAAAAACCAGTTATCATCCGGAATCTTCACAGCTCCCTTTGTCGAATGAAAACCAGGTATAACTTCCGTTAGCGTTTCAGGGTTAAAAAGGCGCATATCTGGCACTTCGGTAGAATCCGTCAGTATTAGTCGTTCAATCTGAACTCATGATAATAAAGATAATTTTTGCAGCATCTGTTAAATCAGTCACTACCATAGGCACCCGAACTTTATAAAGTGTATCGCCGGACTTTATCAGTGACTGTTTTTCAATGTTGGTCGCAGGACCGGGTAACGCAATGGGATAGTTAACCGAGGCGTTTCCTTCCATATTTGCCAGCCCTGCCCCCTCAACTCTGTCGTTCCGTCACTCCATTACAGTACTTCCCATTTGCGTTTCCGCCTGTTTTGATTACTGCTGCTTTGTCGTTTAGACTACTAACGTTGCCAATGAGTGCCAGTTTTCCATCAGTGTTTCCTGCCGAAGCCAGACTAAGATAATAAAGTATTCCGTAAACACTCTTCCCGCTAAGGTCGGTAAGTGTAGCATCCTTAGGCTGTTTGCCATTCAACTGCTGAGTAACCGTCGAATTGAAAGACAGATCGTTATTAATTGCTGCCGCCAGTTTGCCAAGTGTATTTAATATTGATGGGGCATTACTTATAAGCGCAGAATCCGCGTTTTCAATGGCCTGAGTAATACCAAGATAATCACGGATATCGCTATCGTTATGGCTGGCGCCCTCACTGATACTGTGTGTGCTGCAGTTTCCCGGAGAGACAGTAAGCCAGCGCGATGGCAGACTCGATGGCCTCCCAGTCCGGCTTTGACATATCAATTTCTGACGAAAATCACTTTAGTGGTGATGAGGCGACGAATCAGCCTTGCAGCTTCATGCTCCATATCAGCAATGGTTTCCTGCGTGGCGGGCTTATTGGCATATTTACGCTCAATCTCACCCAGCACAGCGTTAACATTGGCATTAGCCGGTAAAAGGGTTTCTACCTTTAATCGTGCCATTTTATCCCTGCTTGATCTGTGGAAGAAAGTGGCTGAACATTCTGTCAAGCAAGTAGCAATAGGGTTCTTTGGCTTCATCAGACCTGGTAGTTATCCCGCAATAGAACGTCGCATGTGCGCTCTCATGAACCAGAGTCGAAATATTCCCATCAAACACGCCAACAAGGTACATATTTTCACCTGTAGTGTCATCGCACAAATGCATTGTTCTGCCGTTACAATATGAAAGGTTTTGCGATGGCTCATCGAGACTGGCCAGGGCTTGCTGCTATTCTTCCTTGATGGTACAGAGGTAGATGTTAGCCGAGTGAAATAATGGAACAAAAAAATGCGCCAGCTTAGGCTACTTTTTCTTCGCATTTAGCATTAGTAAGGATCCGGCACGCGGGCGCACATAAATTTTATGCTGCAACATCGGGTGCCCTCAGTGAAAACATCCCGTATTGCTTACACCATCTTTTTAGCCGGCGAAGCCACATCGTCGAATACAGTATCAACGTCATGGCCTGTGATCTTGACCCGCCATCTCCGGACAGCTTTTGTATCTTAAGTTAACGATGCCAGCTGCCGCCGGTATTCTCTCGGAGAGTGATATCTCAGCGCACTATGCGGGTGATTTTCATTGTAATGCGTGAACGCTGCTGCAAGATTTAGCAGTGCTGTTCTCACATCCTGTTTTGGCATGAACGCGTATAGTCTTCCTTCATCGTTTTCACGAACCGTTCGGCCATGCCATTACTCTGCGGGCTGCTCACCGCTGTTGTGCAGGGCTCCAGATTCAGTTCTCTCGCGAACCTCCGCGTTTCATGCGCGGTATACGCTGAGCCGTTGTCCGTCAGCCATTGCACCGCTGTGTCGGGCAACCTGTTGCCGAAGCGCTTTTCTACCGACCTCAGCATCACATCCTGCACGGTCGAACTGTCATAGCCTTCCGTGCTCGCGGCCCAGTCTATGGCCTCACGGTCGCAACAGTCCAGCGCGAACGTCACCCGCAGTTTTTCGCCGTTGTCGCAGCCGAACCCGAAGCCGTCTGAACACCACCGCATATCGCTTTCTGCTTCAGCGCAGCTGTGAGCTCAGAAGCTGGAACAACTTCTTCTCCGGCAGCAACGGCGGCGAGGCTACCCTTCTGATATTGCTTCTTCCACTTAAACAGCAGCCTGGGCTGAATACCGTGCAGGCGTGCGACGTGAGAGACATTCATTCCGGGCTCCATCGTCTGCCGGATAATGGCGATTTTCTCCTGAGGAGTCTTATGGTTACGGACTTCTTGCCCTAAAAGGATCCCGGTCATCTCAAAATTAGCGTTAGTGTTAGACATATATTCAAGCCTATCTCTTATCTGGAGATACAGCTGCTGTCCGGTGTTTCAGGGGGCTACATCAGCCTGCCACTTCCAACAGTTCTTTCACTTTTGCCAGTACGGCATCAGTTTTGTCGGTCACCGTGGTGGCCGGTTGTGGTTTTGCGGTGGTAGTACCGTCATACAATGGTTCAGACATCGTTACTTCCTCTTTTTCAGGTAAGGCCCGCTCAGTCCGGTTAAATCTTTTTTGGCGCTTCACTCTGTGCCTCCTGTAGCCGGGACTCGGCCTGCTCATCCAGTTTGTTTTTCAGCTCGTCTATCTGAGCCTGAAAACGCTGCTCTGCATCGTGCCATCCGTCACGAATGGCTGTTGATTCACCTCTGCCTTCTGAGGACTTTTCTTCCAACGGAACAGGCCCACCAAATAACCGGCAGCAAAGCCGATGCCCAGCGCCACCAGCGACCAGATGATTAATGAGATAGGAGTGAACATGGTTTCGTAACTCCGGAAGGGGGGAGCCTGGATTCAGGAAAGTGCACAATGAAATAAGCATACCGGCAGCATAAAAATTTAATGCTGTGAATCCATGACAGGGCGCGATATAAATCAGTCCATCAGGAAGATTGCATAAAATTATTCATCTGCATTTTCTGGCGATTTCGTGATGTCACTGTCGCCAGAGCTTTTGAAGATCGCTCCTGTTCAGGTGCGGGTAAGTTTTCTTTCCCCGGTATCCGCCAGGCGGAACTTAATCAGTCCATTAGCTTCATCCACCAGCGCCTTTATTTTCGAAACGTGAGCCGATTTAACGCTCTTCCACTCGTTAATACCGGTACCAAACAAACTAGCGATCCCTTTATCCCGCTTAAAATCAGCGCAGGCCTGATTCAGATCTCCCATCACTTTGACATTGCGAGGATTAACGACTACACCCTGCGTCCAATACTCGTAAAGCATATCGTCGCACTCTTCCTGATAACGAATAATGTTATCGCGAATTTCAGGCTTAACCTTGTTGGGGCCGATGGTCTGTAGCCATCCGGCGATTTTACGCAGCGCGAGACATGCCATCTTTTGCATGCCGTCAGCAGTGGGTATAGTGATTTCCACCATACCTTTGGCAAATCGCTGATTTAACTTCACATGCTGGCTTTTCCAGTCCATACATTCAACGATTGGCTTCATTGGAGTCGCTGCGAACGCAATGGGCAGCATCAACGTTGCTGATGACAGTCTTTGCTTATTTCTTCTGCTGAATGGCCGCATCGCGCTGTTGCCCCACAATCAGGGTTGAGTCACGGTAGTGCGCAGCAGTCAGTAGCCGCTATGAGCACCATCAGCAGGAACGCCATCACCGTACACCAGTGCGTTATCAGTCAGGTCATTTCTGGCCCCACTAACAGATTCACGTTCCACCTCGCGGAGGTTGGCAAGCCCCTGGTTTGCACGCTGTCACATAGACCCGGCTTCGCAGGCCGTAGGCCTGTTGCCAGCGCCCGGCGTTCAGGTTACGCAGCACCGAAAAATGCTCGAAGGCCTTCACGCTCACGTTATAGCTGAACGAAATCAGCGCGGCTTTCTGGTACTCACTGGCCGGGATCCTGACATAACGATCTACGGAGCGGGTGTAGGGCTTCAGGTGTTTTTGCAGGAGTGCCCAGCTTCGGCCTGGGTGTAACATCAGGGCCGTGATACCGTTGCAGATCGTCCAGACCCCGCCCCACATCGCGATAGGGCGTGAGCTTTTCCCCCTCAAGAGCAGGGACAAGCACGGCCGAAATCGCAAGAGCACCGCCGCCGGCTGCGGCTACAATCCGCTGACGAAGAACAGGTGAATAGCCATGGTCAGTCGTCCTGCGGTGGTGAAGTAACGTAGCCCCGATCCAGTGCCTTCTCATATGCCTTAGTCTGGCGGCGCTTAAAGTACATATTCGTGATGAGTGTGAGTATTGCGATAATGAAACCGCCAGCTAACGCTAGCTGATTCCAGTCAAGCCCATGCAGCCAGCCGAACCATCCTGACAGGCCGCCAGACACGCTGTAGTTCGTGACTGTCGATATTTTGTCAGGTATGTTTTTAACCATATGGAGACCTCCGTTATTGACAGAAGTTGTGTGAGGAAAAGGGTCAGTCCATCGGACTGCATTTACCGACGAAGCGTCTGGAGTTGATTGCCCGTAACCTGAAATAAAAAAAGCCAGCGGTTAAGCTGGCAATCTGAGGATGAAGCAATGTCGGATTTGTGTCCGAAGATACCCTGGCTGGCTTTGGTGGGCCGTGAAGGATTCAAACTTGTCTAACCTTCCCTTATGAGGGGACCGCTCATACCAGATGAGCTTCCGGCCCGTAATAAAAAAAGCCCACTCATATGAGTGGGCAAAGCGAATATCAAATTGGCACTACATTTCTGATTCAACTTCGAGATTGTGGTGCCGGGTGCCTCCCGGTGGATCTTTGGCAGGTTGCCGCACTGATCCGCGTACCTTTAACTGCGAATCAATGAAACAAGTCATTGACCGCAACCTTTACGCCCCGCCGCTGAGGGGGATTCACCACACTGCTAAATTTATACCCACTCTGTAATAAAGGTCAATACAGCACGCCATTCCCTGGTGTGGACTGTAGATTCGCAATCATTTACAGGTCTTCAGGTCCCAAGTAGTAATACATGCTCTGACGCTAATGCGATTAACAGCCCGGCACGCCTGCCCGGAGCGAATTTGGTGCCGGCCTCCTCATAAGATATTCTGTGTTTTCCACAACTTAGAAACCGCAGAGGCCCGGCATGTCTAAAAAAGCCATTCCCTTGTTTTGTTACAGGGACGCAAATCAATATGACGAATTGCGGCAAGTTTTTACTGACACTCACGCCCTTCCAGCGGCTTTCGACGCCTGACAAAGAGACGCCGAAATAAGCATTCAGGTACTCCACCACCAGGGTGTTATTGTCACCCGCATATATCCCGAGAGTGCAGACGAGTTCATCAGCTATTGCCGCGACTCTGAATAGACTGTCGACGAGGAAGGCCGAAGTAAAATGACTCCGCCTGACCTTTGCGCAGCGCACGCATCACTTCAATTCCTTTTATCGTGCATAAGCCATCTTCATCGATTTAAATCCCGGTGTGGCGCTGATTATTCGTTTCAACCTGCCATGATCACATCCGATAACGTTGTTCCGGTATTTGATCTGCCGGTGCTCCACCTCCGGCGGGCATTTCCCTTCACATTTCAGTAACGCCAGTGCTTTGATGCCATATCCATAGCAGTATGAACTGCTGTTTCACATTTCAGCCCTCCAACAACTCTTTCTAATGCGGCGATAAACAAATTAAAGGCTGGCTCGTCAAACTGAATGATATCGACACCCACCGCTTCTAATTTTTTAGCTTCATGATTGGGAATTTTAGCAAATTCCAGGCCAGCTTTTCACTGTACATCATAGATTGTATTAATCATCGTCATAGGCCCATTTCGGCATTATTCTTTGGCCTCTTTTTGACAGACAGCATCAGTGCCTTGGATTAGCCTCTATATTTCCATACACCTTTTATCACTTAACCCATAGTTGGTTTGCCGCCTGAGATATTCTCGGGGCGAACGGTATCCAAGTGCACTGTGCGGATGCCACTCGTCATAGTGCTCGAACGCTTCTGCAAGGTTTCTCACTGCCGTTAACCCGTCAGGTTTGGGATGACTGTGTAGTCCCGCTTCATCGTCTTAACGAAGCTCTCCGCCATTCCATTACTTTCGGGACTCCTTACTGCTGTATTTCACCACCAGTACTGGCTGCCCAGTGCAACGCCTCACGATCGCAGCAGTACAGTGCGAACGTGACACGCAGCTTTTCGCCGTTATCGCAGCGGAACTCGAACCCGTCTGAACACCATCGCTGATTGCTTTCACCAACCGCCGCTTTCCCCATATGAGCCCGTTTTGACAACGTGACGGGAGGCTTCCGCCCAAGCAGTAAGGCGTTCTGACGCATAATCCGGTAAACCCGTTTGGCATTCACGACAGCCGCACCTTCTGCTTCCGATTGCCGGCGCAGCAGAGCCCATACCCGCCTGTAGCCATAAGTCGGCAGTTCGCCAATGACGACATGGATGCGCAACAGCGTATCACTGTCATCGGGCTGGCGTTTACAACGCCGATCCTGCCAGCTGGCCGGAGATAGTGTCGGGTGCGCACGCGAGATCTGCAAACAGCGGCTGACGAGGCTTATTCGCCATTCTCTGGCAACAAAGGCCGTGCGCTATCCACTTTTTTTGATGGTCAATATCGACAGCTTCTTTAAGCAACTCAACTTCCATTATTTTCTTGCCAAGAAGGCGTTGAAGTTCTTTGATCTGCTTCATGGCAGATGCCAGTTCTGAGGCGGGAACCACCTGCTCACCAGAAGCGACGGCGGTCAGGCTGCCTTCCTGATACTGCTTACGCCAGAGGAACAACTGGCTGGCTACCACCCCATGCTGACGGGAAACAAGCGAAACAGTCTGACCGGGCTCAAGACTTTGCTGAACAATGGCAATTTTTTGCTGAACGGTACGCCGTCTGCGCTTTTCGGGGCCTAAAATGTCTATCATCCGGACTCCAACGACTAGTCTAAAACTAGTATTAAGAATATCACTTATTTAAGTGATATCAGCTGTCTGGAGATTCAGGGGCCAGTCTATGCCTTTAGGCAGTAGCTGTGATTGCTGTCGGTAATGGATAACTTTTTCATGAAAATATTCACATAATGCAGTTGCCTGCCGATAACAGAAGGCAGACAAATCCACTTCAGAGGAGCTACCTCCCATGTCATTACCGGTCCATCCTGGAAAGAAAAACGATATCCACGCGCTTATTCTCCGCACCGGCTACATCCTGCGCACGCTGCGCGACAGCCTGCACCAACTGGGTCTGGATAAGACCATTGCAGAAGTGGCAGGGAGTATCCCCGACGCGCGCGCGCGCCTCGGCTACGTGGTGACTCTGACCCGCGACGCGGCAGACGGCGTACTGAACAGCGTCGAACAGGCGCAACCCGGGCAGGCCCTGCTGGCAGAGGGTGCCGCGAGTCTGTCGTTACGTTGGGATGCCTGGTTCGAGAGTCCGGGGGATAACGCGCAGGCCCGCGCACTCGCGATGGATACCCGGGACTGGCTGGCTACGGTAGCGCCTGTTGCCGGAGCAACGCGACAGCATCTGCATGCCATCATGATGGCGCAGGGGTTCCAGGACCTGACCGGGCAGATTATGCAGCGCATGATGGTGGTTCTGAACGGGGTGGAGCAGCAGTTGGTTCAGGTGCTGCGCGATAACGCGCCTGAGAAGGACTGTACCGGGCGCTCAGCAACTCCTGTCTCTGTCCTGACGGCGGATAAACCCGCCAGTCAGGACGACGTGGATGACCTGCTGGCCAACCTAGGGTTATAACCTGCCTCCCTGCGCACTGATTTCATCCACACAGACAATAAAACGGATGTCATCCTCAGCGCATTCGCTGCACTCCCCGCTGGCCTGAACGGGTACTCCATCTTGCCGATGGGCAGGGTAGCTCCCGCCAGAAGCGGCGGGCAGAAGTACAGTTTCAGATGTGTTACGGAAAACGTCAGGTACACATCCCGAGCACACAGCGGCGCCGGGCAAAACCCACCCTGAAAAGTGCCGCTGCCTGAACGGCGTCTGGCAGGGATGGGGGGACTTTCGCTGGCACTGTTACAAAAATCGGCAGGCTGACACGCTTCGGTGATGTATCCGACGGAGGCACAAATGATGAACCCGTTCAGAGGCCGCCATTTCACTTTCGTTATCATTCTGTGGGCTGTTCGCGGGTACTGCTGCAAATATGGCTCAGCTACCGGGAGCGGCAGGAAATGCTGGCTGGGCGTGGTGTGCCCGGATTATCATAGATGCACACTGGTAGAGATACGTGCTGGGTAGCGGTCTCGAATAGTGAGAAGACTTCTTCGTCACGGAGTGACTGGTGCTGACAGCCGGGAGTAACAGGACATTTGCGCCAGCGGCCTTTGCATCATCTGCCTGTTGTAGAATGACATCGGTACTGACCACCCGCTAAATAGCTGCGCGGAATACCGCTACACTTTCGCCAGTCCATGTTTTCCTCCGGGGAACGGGCTGACCGTCTTCATAAAATGACGAACCTTTTTCAGCAGTTGCCACATTGAACGACACTGATGGTTGCGGGTGATTGTATCGTGTAGCACCTGCCATAGTCGCTCAGCATGGCTAAACCAAGGTGAGTAAACCGACTGGTAATTACCCTGAACTTCGGATTTTGTTTCAGCCAGCGCTGCGTTTCCCGGCTTCTATGGATAATATAGTTGTCCACGATTAGCGTGATGTTTTTTGCCCGACGGTAAGTCGCCTTCAGATGTTTTAACAGACTTATAAACAAGCCTGAGCTTTTGCTGCTGCCCCCACATAGCTGACTCTGCCTGTGTGCCCCGGCAAGATAATATTTCTCATTCTGACCGGGCGTCACCACGCGTTTCTGCTGGTCAAGTAACAATGTGCAGATCTGTTCAAACGGCTAACGCCGGGAGCGCCCTGCGGGTAAAGACTTCAAACCTTCAACGCCCGACAGCGTAAACCAGTTAATCCAGCGGCCTAGGATGAACGGGCGCAGCAGAGCGTTCGGGCAACATCGCTGACACGGTCGCCCCGGTGTAACATCAGCATGACGGTCAGTCTGCGGGCATAATCCTTGTCACGCGTGCTATGGATTGTTTTCTACATCAGACGTCGTTCGGTTCGCGGGATTTACTGGCGTAATTCCTCAGATCTCAATCCGTGGCACATTGACGAAACGTACGTGAAGATGAATGGTCGCTGGGCTTATCCGTCCCGGGCCGTCGACGGTCGGGGGAGCAGGCCCAATTTTTATCTTTCCCCGCTCCGGAAAACTAAAGCAGCGTACCGGTTTTTTCATAAAACTCTGCATAGCGTGAAACGGTAGCCAAATCCCGCGATTTATCAACACGAACAAAGCGCTCACTTGTGGCCGTGCGCTTGCGCTGCTCAAGCGCGAAGGTTGGTGTCCGCCTGAGGCTGAACACCGACAAATCAAGTACAGGAATAACGTCACTGAATGCGATCACACCAGACTGAAAAGGATAACCGGCATGCAGGACTTAAATCGATGAAAACGGCTTACGCCACAATCAAAGGCATTGAGGTGATGCGTGTCCTGCGCAAAGGCCAGGACACACCGTTTTATTATGGTGATCCGCCGGGCGAGATGCATCTGGTGAGCAGCGTTTTTGAAATGTAAAGCTTTTCAATAACACAAAAGGCCAACCCATCGCGAACTTTGCAACAGTGCCTGATGGACAGCGCATCAAAAGTTCAGATGGATTACATCTGTCTGCAATATCCCGGATTTTTTCGCTTAACAAAATGGATGGAGTGACTGGCTCAGGGGATTGCTGATGAGGTGATCGAAGTTCCGGAAGATCATTAAAAAATTGCATGCCGAAATTTTCGGCGGTTACGGAGTAAAATATCACCCTACTGCATCAATTGCAAAGTGAGTCCGGTCAGAATAGCGTAGTCATGGACAACCCGGAAGAAGCCAGTTAGAATAAGATTGAACCTTTTGATCGCTACCTCGGTGTAGCTCAAACTGGGCTCGTTTGAAGTCAGAGAACATGGAGGCGGAAGCCAGTGAATAACACCCGTAAAAAGGAAGGAAGAATGCGGAGAGCCAATTTGAGGATCAATAATTTTCGTGGTGTGAAAACGGGCTTTGTGCAGTTCGGCAAACATCCTGTTCTTATTGGAGATAACAATACTGGCAAGACCACGCTGATCGAAGCATTACCTCTTGTACTTAGCAGAAATCGCCTAGTGCGGGAGTTGATCGAGCATGATTTTTATGGCTCCAACCCACAGGCGAGCGATCGAATGTGCAAGCTCGTTTTGACCATGAGAGACTGGCCGTGGAAACCATACGCTACTTTCATGGCTATGAAGAGCCAATTGACCCCTTAGCTGATGAGGCACCCGCACCGGTCCTGGCAAGCTTACACAGGAACTGAGGTTCTATCTGGTGCGTGCGAGCCGGACCTGGGGCAAAGTCTTCTCATGAGGTAATGAGCTTTTCAAGCGCACGTTGTTGGCGGCTGCGGCTCAGCCTGCGGGTGCGTTGCTTGCTGAGCGGGACCGTTTGCGGGCTCCGGCCCAGCCAATTGATACCAACCCGGGTATTCAGCCGCTGATCCAGCATATAAATGCGAGCTTGCGCTCTCGCTCCCGAACGCTCCGAAAGTCCAGTTGAGTCTCACAAGCATGGACAGCCGGTCTGTGATGGAGGCAGTTTCAGCCTACTTTGCAGCAACGGACGGCTTTAGCATTCCCGCGGAGAGGCAGGACAGCGGACTGATTCAATGCAAGACCTGCTATTACTTCTTGAGCTTGGTCGCGCTCGTGTTTCAGGTGGCGGAGAATTCCTGATGGCGCCTGAAGGGCCTGAAATCAATCGCCCACCTTCTGCACAGCAGCACCTGGTAATATTCGTTCAACTGTCGCTACGCCTTCTATCTGATAACGTCGATGACCTGTTGCCGTTCGCTCTGGGTGAAGTAAACCAGCCTCTTCGTGATAGCGCAAAAAGGAGTGGAATTGACCTGCTCCCTGTTGATTGATGGGTCTTATCCTATTGTGGTGGCTGGAGGTATGATAACGCTATGTTTTATCACCCAGAATCATCGCCATGGACAAAAGTCCCTCTATGCCCACATCCTCAATCTGTCCAGCCCGTGGCAGGTTAATTCGCTTTCCCTCGATGAAAACGAAGGTTCCGTTACCGCTACTGTCAGAATCGATGAAAACGCTCAGTTAATCTGTCCGGCCTGTGGAAAATCCTGCCCTGTACACGATCACCGGCACCGTAAGTGGCAGCACCTCGATACCTGCCAGTTCACCACGCTGGTTGAAGCCTTGTGCCACGCGTGTGTGTTCTGAGCATGGTTGTAGACCCTGCCTGTTCCGTGGACGGGGCCGTGAAGCCGGTACACGTTGCTGTTCGAATCCTTCGTTCTTTCCTGGCTGAAAATCAGCACGGTTGATGCGGTCAGAAAACAGCTCCGTCTTAGCTGAAATGCGGTTGATGGCATCATGATGCGGGCCGTTAAAGAGGACTTGCCCGGATAAAAAAACCTTTAGCTGCCCGGCATATGAACGTGGATGAAGCCGCTTTCAAAAAGGGACATCGTTACATCACGGTTATCTCAGATCGTGAAGGTCAGGCGCTGGCGTTAACCGATGACCGTGGGACAGAAAGCCTGACTGGTTACCTGCGCACGCTTACAGATCGGCAACTGGACTCAGTGAAAACGTTCTCTATGGATATGAATGCAGGCTATATCAGGGCGGCCCGTATCCATCTGCCCGATGCGGTAAGCAAAATCGCCTTTGACCGGCTCCATGTAGCGAAACAGCTGGCCGAAGTGGTGGATAAAACCCTCCAGAATAAGCATCTGCGGCTTCCTGCTGACAGTCGTCGTCAGGCCAGGGCACCCGCTTCCTGTGGCAGTACGGCGAAAAATGGATGACAGAATCACGCCATGAAAAGCTGACATAGCTGCGTGAGCAGATGCAGCAGACAAGCCAGTGCGCTGAAAGAGCTGACGAGAGATATCTGGGATCGCCCCTGGAATGATGAGCTGCGGACAGACTGGCTGCGCTGGATAGCGCTGGCAGAAACTGCGATGTCGCCGTGATGAGAAATGTGGCAAAAACCATCCGTAAAAGGCTGTATGGCATCCTGAACGCGATGAGGTACTGGGCTGTGTCCCTTAATCATCTGAGTTATAGTAACTACTTATTTCCACAACACTTTGAGTATGGCCCGATACGATCTTCCTGATGAAGCATGGAGCATCATCCAGCCCTTACTGCCTGCTGAACCTACATCTCCACGAGCCGGACGCCCATGGGCTGAGCACCGTAAATCATCAACGGTATGTTATGGGTGTTGTGTTCTGGTGCGCCATGGGGCGATTTACCTGAGCAATATGGCTCCTGGAAAGCGGTTTATAATCTCTTTAATCGGTGGTCTAAATCTGGTGTCATTAACATTATTTTCAACAGATTACTTTCATTGCCTGATGCACATGGCCTTGTTGACTGGTCTGCTACTGCGCTGGATGGCAGTAATATCCGTGCGCTGAAATGCGCAGCCGGTGCTCAAAAAAACATCCCGATATCACCGGGGATAATGGGCCGGGTCGCCCTCGCGGTGGTTCTGGCACCAAAATCCATCTGGCGACAGACGCAGGCGGTCTCCCGCTAAACATTGTACTGAGTCCCGGACAGGCTCACGAAAGCCAGTTCGCATTACGCCTGCTGGATGGTATTGGTGTTCAGCGTCAGAACGGCAGTATGAAGCGCCGTGGTTATGCGGTTTTGGCTGACAAAGCTTACTCAGGGCATGCGCTTCGTAATGAACTGAAACGAAAAGGGATAAAAGCAGTTATACCCCGAAAATCTAATGAAAAAATGGCTTCTGACGGACGCTCACGGTTCGCCAGTGACGTTTACCGTCGCCGCAACGTAGTGGAGAGATGTTTTGGCCGGTTAAAAGAGTACCGGCGTATTGCCACACGCTACGACAAAACGGCGAGAAATTATCTGTCGATGGTGAAACTGGGCTGCATCCGACTATTTACAAGAAGTTATGATTTAAGGGACACAGCCTGGGTCTCAAACGGTAATACGGAAGCGCTGAGCAGCAAAATCAGACTGCTGAGGATAAAAGCGAGGGGTTATAGAAACAGGGAACGCTTTAAGCTGGGCGTCATATTCCACTATGAAAAGCTGAATATGGCGTTCTGAAATGGTCTTCCCCGTCAGTTAAACAGGTTATGAATTAATAGCGTAAGCAACAGTCATCGATTCTCTGTGAACATCTAATCCGGCGTACAACGTGTTATTGTTGTTCATGCTGGCCTCCGTGGTGGTAATACCGGGGTGTGTAGCAACAGCTCACCCATGCGGCTCTGGCAATGATGTTAATCCGCGTTAACTATCCCACGCTGGCCAGCACCTGTCTCACGGAAAGTCATTCTGTCTTATCTGAATTCGGTGTCATCGCGCCACAAAGTACAGACTCCCTGCACCACATGGTTTCTGTGCAGAAGAGCTTTTTACCTCTTCATGTTCAGCAATGTGTTGATGATTTGCTGGAACATGTTGATCGCATTGAAGCTAACATCGCTGAATATGACCGAATCCAGCCTCGTATGGCCAAAGCTGATCACCGCAGTCAGAGGTTGATGGAGCTGAAAGGGATTGGCCCCACAACGGCATGTGCGCCGGTCACCAGTATCGGTAATGCGCATTATTTTAAGAATGGACGCCAACTTGCAGCCTAGCTCGGACTGACGCCATCGCAGTACAGCAGTGGCGGAAAATCAAAGCTCGGCAGGATCACAAAAGCCAATGATTCGTATCTGCGAACTCTTCTGGTACAGGGGGCTCGTTCAGTACTGATTGGCTCTGAGAAAAGGACTGACTCATTCAGTCTTTAGGTATGTTCACTGGTCGAACGCAGAGGATACTGGCGCTCTGTTGTGGCCATCGCCGCCAAAAATGCAAGGCTGTGCTGGGCATCATTGCATTACGATAATGATTTCAGGCTGTAAGCACGAAGCAACAGTATGACTATACTGACCTGCAACTCGTTGATGATAAAGGGTTAGCTCCCGTGAGGTATATCTGATCATTGTACAGGATATACGTATCCGCTTAACGAACAAGGGCCTCACGCGCGTCTTTCATCAGGGTCCGAATCGATAACGATTCATTATGACCGTTTATAGTACTGCAGTCTCTCCCCTTTATTTTTAACTGTAGTGCAACGAAACCATAGACACCGGCGTTGACATGCCGGGGAAGCCCTTATATTACAATAATTTTCGATATCAAACTGACTCCAGTTTAGTCTCCAGGATTACCGGGGCGATTCAAAAGGTTGCTTATCATCATATTTGCAACAGTCCCTTCTGCCCTACACTTGTGACATAACACATCCCATCCCAAAAAATTTCCGTTTAGCACTGGAAAAAAACTCTCTGTATTCCGCCAGAACTTGCTGATAATTTATCCAAATTCTGATTTTTACATACCCAACATAAACGCTATTGGATTCATTCATAAAAACCACGGCCAGTCTACAATCATTTGTGCCACGCAGATGCGTTTTTCTGACATTCTGCGAGGTGACATGACTAAAGAGCGGATGCAGGCCGGCCGTCCGTCACTCTTTTTTGACAACCATTTTCAACATAAAGGAAGAGGGCACATCACTGAAACACGGCATTCTGCCCTTTTTCTCACGGGGCAGTCAATGCATCGATATACAGGCAACCGAAATAACATAAAGACACGTTTTGATTAATGACACTGGCGAGTAGAGAAAATCATGAATAAAACGATTCTGACGGCAGCCGCCGTTGCAAGCGCTACGGCCTTTGTGCCGTTTATGATTCAGGCATCTTATGCTTATGTGGGAACCTATGATCCTAATGGCGAAGGTGTTTATCGATTCACGATCAATGCGCAGGGTGAACTGTTGGAAAAAACGCTGGTAAGCCAGCTGACCAATCAGGCTCAGATGGTCGCGTCAGCCGATGGTAAACATCTCTATGTGGCCAGTGAGACCGAAAAAGGTAGCGTTACCGCTTATCAGATCGGCACGGATGGATCGCTCACCGCATTGAATCAGGTTGACACACAAGGTAAGGGACCGGTCTACCTGTCACTAACCCCCCGATCAGCATTACCTGATAGTTGCCAATTATGTCAGCGGCAGTATTTCTGTGTTTGCGATCACGGCAGAGGGTAACCTAAATGAGGTTATCGATCATCATCAGGACCGCGGCCCAGCGGGAGCAGGCAAGCCGGCCGCAGCAGTAGAGGGCAGTTTTGCGATTAGCGATCACAACGGTCCGCATGCGCATATGATTGCCAGCGATCCAACGGGTAAATTTGTTTACTCTACGGATCTGGGACTGGACCGCATTTACCAGTACCACCTGAATAAAGACGGTACGCTGATGCCCGGTAAGCCCGCATGGATAAACGCTTCTTCAGAAGGTGCAGGCCCGCGCCATTTTGTCTTCAGCGTCGATGGTCACGCTCTCTGGTTAGTTAATGAAGAAGCCTCCACACTTACGCACTACCTTATTAATCCACATACCGGTGCTTTGCAGGAAAATGCCACGGTCTCAACGCTGCCTGCCGGTTATAAAGGCACCAGTTTTGCAGCCGGGTTAATTATGGATAAGGCGGGGGAAAATCTTTACGTGGCCAACCGCCTTCATAACAGCATCGCGCATTTTGAGGTCAATGCTAACGGCACACTGACGCATAAAGACGATGTGTGGACGCGAGGTGATTACCCCAGAACACTGGCACTATCACCCGATGGCAACATAATTTACGTGATGAATCAGCGTAGCGATAACATCACCAGCTTCAGGGTGGATAAAGCAAGTGGCACCGCCACCTTTACAGGGAACTACGTTGCCATAGGCGCGCCCTCACAAATGGTCATTGTGCCCTGACACATTAAAGCTGGCAACAAGCACTCTGTGAACTGCCCCCTTAAAGTTGGACAGTTAGATTATAGGGCTGGTTAAGACTTGAGTCCGGTATTCTACCGGGCTCATCCCATTGAGTCTTAAGCTAATTCGTTCAGCATTGTAATAGTGGATATAATGCTCAACAGATTGCCTCAACTCATTGATTGATTCGAATTTGTTTAGCCTAAAACATTCTGATTTCAGTGTGCCAAAAAAGCTTTCGATTACTGCATTGTCCAGGCAATTCCCTTTTCGGGACATACTTTACACGATATCGTGGCTTTTGAGTCTCTCCTGATAGCTCGCCATTTGATATTGCCAGCCCTGGACGCCCTTCTAAGTGTCAAGTCATTATTTGAGTGCTGTTGATCT
>NZ_JACVTW010000047.1:0-21323 GCF_016624785.1 Kosakonia sp. S42
AATGTAAAAAAGCGCCCTAAAGGCGCTTTTTTGCTATCTGCGATTTGAAAATTCCGTGCGCTCTTCTTGCCGGATGGCGGCTACGCCTTATCCGGCCTACAACTTCGATTTGAAAATTCCGTGCGCTCTTCTTACCGGATGGCGGCTATGCCTTATCCGGCCTACAACAGCTCTCCGTACCCGGTTTTCCAGGACTGCTAAGCGCAGCGCCAGCAGGCAGTTTGCCGGGTAAACGCTTTCGGCTGACACATCATCACACGCTTCTTATTTAAGTCCGCCACAATTGAGCCGATAACTCTCTTTTAAGGCAAAAAAGGAGTTTGTAATGACCACCATTTCGGCAGCAACCCCCTCTGTTCAGGGCGGCAGCACCAGCGGTTCATCTTCCGCCGGTAGCGACACCGCATCTCAAATCAGCCGCGTGACGCAGCAGATCGCCAAACTTACCCAACAGTTAAAAGATATCCCTAATGGCGAAGGGACGACTGAAGAGAAAAAGAAACAGCAAGAGCAGATTCAGCAACAGATCCAGCTGCTGCAGGCACAGCTTCAACAGTTAATGCGTAAGCAGGCTGAAGAGGCGGAGCAAAAGCAGACACAAAACCACCCGAACACCCCGACGCAGGGCAAAATTGAAGGCGTAAATAACCCTTCAGTTGATCATCAGGTCGATATCTACATCTGAGTAAAGAGCGGATCGTTCTCCCGGGCCCGGTTTAAACACCGGGCCTGTTCCCGCACCACGTCCCATAACGCCTGCGCCGCGCCGGAAAGCGATCGGTTTTTACGTCGCACCAGCATAATTTTACGCTGCATATCCGGCACCAGCCGTTTCACCATCAGCTGGCTACCCTGCGGAAGTGGCAATGCCAGCGCGGGCAGAATGCTGATGCCTATCCCCGCCTCCACCATTGGAAAAAGCGTCGCCGGATGACCAATCTCCTGCACGATTTTCGCCCGCACCGCAAAGTGATGGAGCGCGGCATCGATCAGCGGACGGCTGCCGGAGGCGTAATCCTGCACCACCAGCCGGGCACCATCCAGTGCCGACCACGGCACGGCATCAAGCGGCGCCCAAGGGTGATCGTTGCGGCACAGCAGGAAAAAGGGCTCGGCGAGGATCTCCTCGATCTCCAGATCGCTGGCCGGGCCGGGATCAATCACAATGCCGAAATCGACTTCACCCTGGCGAATACTCTCCAGCACCCACTGCTGCGGGCGATCATGCAGCACAAAATCGATCTCCGGATAGCGCTGATTGCTGCTGGCGATACAGTGCGGAATGAGATGCGCAGAGATAGTCTGGCTGGCGGCAACGCGCACGGTTCCGGTTAACTGCTGCCCTACCCTCCCCGCTTCGCGCAGCGTGCTGCTAAGCTCATCTAACAGCCGCTCCAGCCGCCCGGCCAGCTGCTGGCCCGCTTCGGTCAGCACCACTTCGCGGGTAGTGCGATCCAGCAGCTTGACGCCGGTCTGCCGCTCAAGCTCTTTTACGCTGTGGCTGACCGCCGACTGGCTGAGGCCGATCATCTCCCCGGCACGGCTGAAACTCTTCGCCTGCGCGACGGTGACAAAGACACGTAATTGACGGAGTGAATAATTCATCTGATAAATTCATGAATGGATGCAATAAATCAATTTTATTTCTCAAAGCAGACAAAGCACAATAGCGCCATCGACTTTCAGGAGTGCACATGAAACTTTTTCGTATCCTTGATCCCTTTACCCTGACGCTGGTGTGCGTCGTTCTGCTGGCCTCTTTCTTCCCGGCGCGCGGTGGTTTTGTCCCCTTTTTCGAAGGGCTGACTACCGCCGCGATTGCGCTGCTCTTTTTTATGCATGGCGCCAAGCTTTCCCGTGAGGCGATTATTGCGGGCGGCAGCCACTGGCGTTTACACCTGTGGGTGATGTGCAGCACCTTCGTGCTCTTCCCGGCGCTCGGCGTGCTGTTTGTCTGGTGGTCGCCGGTCAATATCAGCCAGGAGCTTTACACCGGTTTCCTCTATCTCTGCATTCTGCCCGCCACGGTGCAGTCGGCTATCGCCTTTACCTCACTGGCAGGCGGTAACGTCGCGGCGGCGGTCTGCTCGGCATCGGCATCGAGCCTGCTGGGGATCTTCCTGTCGCCGCTGTTAGTTGGCCTGCTGATGAACCTCCATGGCGCGCAGGGTAGCCTTGAGCAGGTCGGCAAAATCATGCTGCAACTGCTGCTGCCATTTGTGCTCGGTCATCTGTCACGCCCGTGGACCGCAGGTTTCGTCACCAAACATAAAAAGTGGATCTCCAAAACCGACCAGACCTCGATTCTGCTGGTGGTTTACTCCGCCTTTAGTGAAGCGGTGGTGAACGGCATCTGGCACAAAGTGGGCCTCGGCTCGCTGATGTTTATCGTGGCGGCGAGCATCGTCCTGCTGGCGATTGTGATTGCGATAAATATTCTGGTGGCGCGCAAATGCGGCTTCAATAAAGCGGATGAGATTACGATTGTCTTCTGCGGATCGAAAAAGAGCCTCGCCAACGGCATACCAATGGCCAATATTCTCTTCCCGACGTCGGTGATCGGCATGATGGTGCTGCCGCTGATGATTTTCCACCAGATCCAGCTGATGGTGTGCGCCGTGCTGGCCCGCCGTTACAAACGTAAGGCGGAGCAGCACGCCGCGCAGGAAGCGGCGAAAGCTTAAGGCCGCTTGAGGGGCTGAACCAGATGGCTCAGCCCCTCGGTTTTAATCACTAAGGTGATTTGCATTAACTCGCCAAGCCGCCCGGCGGGAAACTGATCCTTACGGGCGAACCAGAGCAGATACTCCTCCGGCAGATCGATCAGCCGACGCCCCTGGTATTTGCCGAAGGGCATTACCATATTGGCGATCTCTAACAGCTGCTCCTTCTCCATTCAGGCTCCCAGCAGGCGAATCATTTCATCTTCATCGATAACCGCAATGCCCAGCTCTTGCGCTTTCGCAAGTTTCGAGCCTGCGGCTTCACCGGCAATCACCAGATCGGTCTTCTTCGATACGCTGCCGGCCACTTTCGCCCCTAGCGCCGTTAAGCGCTCTTTGGCCTCGTCGCGCGAAAGCTGGCTCAGGCTACCGGTTAACACCACGGTTTTACCGGCAAACGGGCTGTCGATCTCCTCGGCGTTAACCACCAGCGGCGCGGGCCAGTGAATGCCCACTTCTTCCGTCAGCTGTCGAATCACGTCACGGTTGCTCTCTTCGCTGAAAAAGTTATGCACGTGTTTTGCCACCACCACGCCAACGTCCGGCACTTTTTGCAGCTCGTCAACCGAGGCTGCTATCAATGCGTCCAGCGTGCCGAAGTAGGCCGCCAGCCCTGCCGCCGTCGCTTCGCCCACTTCGCGAATGCCGAGCGCATAGAGGAAACGGGCAAAGGTGGTCTCTTTCGCTTTTTCCAGCGCGTTGACCACGTTTTGTGCCGACTTCGGCCCCATCCGATCGAGACCGGTCAGCTTACCGGCAGTTAAGCGGAAGAGATCCGCAGGCGTGTGGACATACTCCTTCTCAACCAGCTGGTCGATAATCTTATCGCCCATGCCATCCACATCCATCGCGCGGCGCGAGACGAAATGCTTAAGCGACTCTTTGCGCTGTGCGCCGCAGATAAGGCCACCGGTACAGCGGGCAACCGCTTCGCCTTCCACACGCTCGACATCAGAGCCGCACACCGGGCAGTGTGCCGGGAAGGCCACTTCCCGCGTCTCTTCCGGGCGTTCGGAGAGCACCACATTCACCACCTGCGGGATCACATCCCCGGCGCGGCGAATCACCACTTTGTCACCGATACGCAGGCCAAGACGGTCAATCTCATCGGCATTATGCAGGGTGGCGTTACTGACCAGCACCCCGGCAACGTGTACCGGCTCAAGGCGTGCGACAG
Organism: Kosakonia sp. S42; assembly: GCF_016624785.1. Lineage (NCBI taxonomy): Bacteria > Pseudomonadati > Pseudomonadota > Gammaproteobacteria > Enterobacterales > Enterobacteriaceae > Kosakonia > Kosakonia sp. S42. Next base: position 3,901 of record NZ_JACVTW010000047.1, read on the forward strand.
GGGTTATCGCCCCGGTACGACCTACCTGGAACTCGACATCGCGCACAAACGTCAGCTGCTCCTGCGCCGGGAATTTAAACGCCACCGCCCAGCGCGGCGCACGCGCCACAAAGCCGAGCTGCGCTTGCAGATCGAGGGAATCGACTTTGATTACCACGCCGTCGATATCAAACCCGAGCGTCGGGCGGTCTTCCTCAACTTTATGGTAGAACGCCAGCACCTCTTCCGGCGTGCCGCACAGGCGGATGCGATCGCTGACCGGCAATCCCCACGCTTTAAACTGCTGTAAACGCGCCAGGTGGCTGTTAGGCAGCTCGCCGCCTTCGAGGATGCCAATGCCGTAGCAGAAGAAGGTGAGCGGACGCTTCGCGGTGATACGCGGATCGAGCTGGCGCAGCGAACCGGCGGCGGCGTTACGCGGGTTAGCAAACACTTTCCCGCCGGTACGGCGCGCCTCTTCGTTGATCTTTTCAAAGCCGGATTGCGGCAGGAAAACTTCGCCGCGCACTTCCAGGCGCGCCGGAATATTCTCCCCGTGCAGTTTCAGTGGAATGGCGCGGATGGTGCGCACGTTGGAGGTGATATCTTCCCCGGTAGTGCCATCGCCGCGCGTGGCGGCGCGCATCAGCACGCCATTTTCATACAGCAGGCTGACCGCCAGACCGTCGAGCTTCAGCTCGCAGCAGTAGATCAGTGCATCGCTGCTCTTTAAGCGGTCTTGTACGCGTTTATTGAACGCCAGAAAGCTCTCTTCATCGAAGACGTTATCGAGCGACAGCATCGGCACTTCATGGCGTACCTGCGTAAAGGCATTGAGCGGCGCGGCGCCAACGCGCTGGGTCGGCGAATCGGGCGTAATCAGATCTGGATGCTGCGCTTCCAGCTCGCGCAGCTCGCGCATCAGGCGATCGTACTCGGCATCCGGGATCTCCGGCGCGTCCATAACGTGATAGAGATGTTCATGATGGCGAAGAGTAGTTCGCAGTTCTGTCAGTTGTTGTTCAATTGATTCCATATCGCACCATCAATGTAAAAAACCCCCGACGGGCGGGGGTTCTGGAAGGGAATGTGTCGTGACGCGCCGTTACGCGTTAGCCTCTTTCACTTCGCGAATACGCGCCTGGTATTCACGCAGCTTCTGCGGCGTCATCATTCGACGCTGGTCATCGAGCACCACACCGCCCACTTCATCGGCGATATGCTGTGCTGACTGCAGCATCAGCTTGAAGTTCTGCAACTCGTCGCCATAGGACGGCACCTGCATAAAGATCGTTACGCCAGGGGTTGCCATCTCGCCCATGGTTTCCACATCAAATGTGCCAGGGTTGACCATGTTAGCCAGGCTGAAGAGCGCCGGGCCACTGCCGTCCGGGCTGAGATGACGATGGAAGATATTCATATCGCCAAATTTGAAACCGGCCTGCAGGATGCTGTTAAGCAACACTTCACCATTGAGCGCCGCGCCGTGATGGGCCGCAACGTTCATAATAATTACCGTCTCTTTGCGCTGCGGTTTTTCTACCGGCGCTTCCACAACCGGCTCCGGCTCTGGCTGCGGTACAGGCTCGTGAACCTGAGGCTGCATCTGCGGCTGTTGGGCACCTTGATGTGCCGACGGCTGATGATGCGACGGCTGTTGCGGGAAGTGCTGCGGTGCCATCTGCGGCTGGGCAGGCGCGGTCGGCTGGGCGACAGGCTGCGGCTCCACTACGCGCGGCTCGACAACGGGGCGCTCCGGCTGCTGCGGCTGCGAATAGGGTTGCGGCGCGTGGTGCGCAGGCTCGCTCTGCTGAACCGGCGGAGCCGACGGGCGTGGCTGGGCCGACGCATAAGGCGGCTGGTATTGATGCTGCGCGGCATGACGCGGATTTTCCTGCTCTACGCTGGCCTTCGGTGCGCTGTGGGTTTTATGCACCCGAACTTCACCAACGCCTTCGTCCTCTTCGACGTCCTCGTCCTCGAACTCGTCGTCACGTCGCGATTTCATACGTTTTAGTGGGCGATCGCGGAACATAGAAGAGCGTTCTTTGCGACTGGTCCAGAAACCGTGAACCAGTAAAGCAATTATGGCGATCGCGCCAACAATGATTAATATCAGACGCAAATCCTGCATCATTATATTCTCTGTTGTTCTAACACCTTGCCACCACGGCAAACATTTACTCACTAAGAGTATTTGCGCATTAGGCCAAGTGCAAGTGGATGGGAAGCATTCACCGCATAAAGATGAATTAAATCGTACTTTTTGCTGTTTTTTCGAACATTTCCGAACAGGTTTCCCCCGTCCGGTGAATATTATAAGCTTCGGTTTTTTCGCATGAGTTTAAAAGGAGTCCAGCCAAATCATGGTTTCATCCTCGCCCGGCGCTGCGCGCAGCGGTCTTTACTACTTTTCTCAAGGCTGGAAACTGGTCACGTTACCGGGCATTCGCCGCTTCGTGATCCTGCCCCTGCTGGTCAATATCCTGCTGATGGGCGGCGCATTCTGGTGGTTATTTACCCGCCTCGACAGCTGGATCCCAACGCTGATGAGCCACGTGCCTGGATGGCTACAGTGGCTTAGCTATCTATTATGGCCAATTATCGTTATCTCCATCCTGCTGGTGTTTGGCTACTTCTTTTCAACTCTCGCCAACTGGATTGCCGCGCCCTTTAATGGCTTGCTGGCCGAGCAACTGGAAGCGCGATTAACGGGCGCGACGCCGCCGGATGTTGGCGTATTCGGAATGATGAAAGATCTGCCGCGCATCATGAAGCGCGAGTGGCAGAAGCTCGCCTGGTATCTGCCGCGCGCCGCCATTCTGCTTATCCTCTATTTTATCCCCGGTATCGGGCAGACCGTTGCCCCGGTGCTTTGGTTCCTGTTTAGCGCCTGGATGCTGGCGATCCAGTATTGCGACTACCCATTCGACAACCACAAAGTGCCGTTTAAAACCATGCGCTCGGCGTTGCGCGAACGGAAGGTGACCAATATGCAGTTCGGCGCGCTGACCAGCCTCTTCACGCTGATACCGGTGCTCAATCTGGTGGTGATGCCGGTTGCGGTCTGCGGCGCAACGGCCATGTGGGTCGACTGTTACCGCAATAAGCTTGCCAGCTGGCGCTAAGGAACTATTCCTTTTCTTATTCCATACTGATAACCATTATTTCGTCGCAGCATATAGATATGCGAAATCCTTACTTCCGCATCATCAGTAAGTGCGTATGCTGGGTCGGTTCCCAAATTTCATACAGTTAAGGACGGGCTATGAGTAAGATTTATGAAGACAACTCGCTGACCATTGGTCATACGCCGCTGGTTCGACTGAACCGCATCGGTAACGGACGCATTCTGGCGAAGGTCGAGTCGCGCAACCCGAGCTTCAGCATAAAATGCCGTATCGGTGCCAATATGATTTGGGATGCCGAAAAACGTGGTGTGCTGAAACCTGGCGTTGAACTGGTCGAGCCGACCAGCGGCAACACCGGGATTGCGCTGGCTTATGTTGCCGCAGCGCGCGGTTACAAGCTGACGCTGACCATGCCAGAAACCATGAGCATTGAGCGCCGCAAGCTGCTGAAAGCACTCGGCGCAAATCTGGTGCTGACCGAAGGCGCGAAAGGCATGAAAGGCGCCATTCAGAAAGCGGAAGAGATTGTCGCCAGCGATCCGGCAAAATTCCTGCTGCTTCAGCAATTCAGCAACCCGGCGAACCCGGAGATCCACGAAAAAACTACCGGTCCTGAAATTTGGGAAGATACCGACGGCCAGGTGGATGTTTTTATCTCTGGCGTGGGCACCGGCGGCACGCTGACGGGTGTCACCCGCTTTATTAAAAACACCAAGGGCAAAACTGATCTGATTACCGTGGCCGTGGAGCCAACCGACTCACCGGTCATCTCACAGGCGCTGGCAGGCGAAGAGATTAAGCCCGGCAAACATAAAATTCAGGGTATCGGTGCCGGTTTTATTCCGGGCAACCTGGATTTGAAGCTGATTGATAAAGTGGTGAAGATTACCGATGAAGAGGCGATCAGCACCGCGCGTCGCCTGATGGAAGAGGAAGGCATTCTGGCCGGTATCTCTTCCGGTGCTGCCGTTGCGGCCGCGCTCAAACTTCAGGAAGATGAGGCCTTTACCAATAAAAATATTGTGGTTATCCTCCCCTCTTCCGGTGAGCGTTACCTCAGCACTGCACTGTTTGCCGATCTCTTTACTGAGAAAGAATTGCAACAGTGATGCCAGATTGTTAAATCAGCGCAAAAAAGCACCCATCGGGGTGCTTTTTTGTGGCATACATCAAACTTTTGTCCCACCTGGCATTGCCGAAAATGGCCTGGTCTGGTATTTAACCATCACATTTATTTTGAAGCGCGAAATTAATCGAAGTCAGATTTCGGCTGGCTGAATCGTTTTTATGATTTGGTTCAATTCTGGCTTTCACGGCATAATGTTTAATGACGTGCGAAACGTCAGCGACCATCAGCGTCTGCACGAGACCGCGCCTTTCTGGCATCTGTACCTTGGCTCGTTACGCCAGCGCTAACTATACAGGCTAAAGTCCTGCCGCCAGGCTAGACTTTAGTTCCACAACACTAAACCTATAAGTTGGGGAAATACAATGTTCCAGCAAGAAGTTACCATTACAGCTCCGAACGGTCTGCACACTCGCCCTGCTGCTCAGTTTGTTAAAGAAGCAAAAGGCTTCTCTTCTGAAATCACTGTGACCTCCAACGGCAAAAGCGCCAGCGCAAAAAGCCTGTTCAAACTGCAAACTCTGGGCCTGACTCAGGGTACCGTTGTGACTCTGACCGCGGAAGGCGAAGATGAGCAGAAAGCAGTTGAACATCTGGTTAAACTGATGGCGGAACTCGAGTAAGTTTTTCGCGGGTTTCTTTAAAGATCAGTCACAAGTAAAGGTAGGGTTATGATTTCAGGCATTTTAGCATCCCCGGGTATCGCTTTTGGCAAAGCACTTTTGCTGAAAGAAGATGAGATCGTCATCGACCGGAAGAAAGTTTCTGCCGACAAGGTTGATCAGGAAGTTGAGCGTTTCCTGAGCGGTCGTGCCAAGGCATCGGCGCAACTGGAAGCGATCAAAACGAAAGCAGGTGAAACTTTCGGCGAAGAAAAAGAAGCCATCTTCGAAGGCCACATCATGTTGCTGGAAGATGAGGAGCTGGAGCAGGAAATCATAGCCCTGATTAAAGATAAGAGCATGACTGCCGACGCGGCAGCCCATGAAGTTATCGAAGGTCAGGCAACCGCCCTGGAAGAGCTGGACGACGAATACCTGAAAGAGCGCGCCGCTGACGTGCGCGACATTGGTAAACGCCTGCTGCGCAACATCCTGGGTATGCCGATTATCGATCTGAGCGCTATTCAGGATGAAGTCATCCTGGTTGCAGCCGATCTGACTCCGTCCGAAACCGCACAGCTGAACCTGAAAAAAGTGCTCGGCTTTATCACCGACATTGGCGGTCGTACCTCCCACACGTCGATCATGGCGCGCTCCCTTGAGCTGCCGGCGATTGTGGGCACCGGTAGCGTCACCACGCAGGTGAAAAACGGCGACTATCTGATCCTCGATGCGGTAAACAACAAAGTTTACGTTAACCCGAGCGACGACGAGATCGACGCACTGCGCGCAGCGCAGGCGCAGGTCGCGGAAGAGAAAGCTGAACTGGCGAAGCTGAAAGATCTGCCGGCCATCACCCTTGATGGTCATCAGGTCGAAGTGTGCGCCAACATCGGTACCGTTCGCGATGTCGCGGGCGCGGAGCGCAACGGCGCTGAAGGCGTTGGCCTCTACCGTACCGAATTCCTGTTTATGGATCGCGACGCGCTGCCGACCGAAGAAGAGCAGTTCGACGCTTACAAAGCGGTAGCGGAAGCCTGTGGCTCCCAGGCCGTGATTGTACGTACCATGGACATCGGCGGCGACAAAGAGCTGCCGTACATGAACTTCCCGAAAGAAGAGAACCCGTTCCTCGGCTGGCGCGCCATCCGTATCGCCATGGATCGCAAAGAGATCCTGCGCGATCAGGTTCGCGCTATCCTGCGTGCCTCTGCTTTCGGCAAACTGCGCATTATGTTCCCGATGATCATCTCCGTTGAAGAAGTGCGTGCACTGAAGAAAGAGATTGAGACCTACAAACAGGAACTGCGCGACGAAGGCAAAGCTTTCGACGAATCCATCGAAATCGGCGTGATGGTAGAAACCCCTGCCGCCGCGACGATTGCGCGCCATCTGGCGAAAGAAGTGGACTTCTTTAGTATCGGCACCAATGATTTAACGCAGTACACCCTGGCAGTTGACCGCGGTAATGATATGATTTCACATCTTTACCAGCCGATGTCGCCGTCCGTACTCAACCTGATCAAGCAAGTTATTGATGCTTCTCATGCTGAAGGTAAATGGACCGGCATGTGTGGTGAGCTTGCTGGCGACGAACGTGCTACACTTCTGTTGCTGGGGATGGGTCTGGATGAATTCAGTATGAGTGCCATTTCTATCCCGCGCATTAAGAAGATTATTCGTAACACGAACTTCGAAGATGCGAAGGTGTTAGCAGAGCAGGCTCTTGCTCAACCGACAACGGACGAGTTAATGACGCTGGTTAACAAGTTCATTGAAGAAAAAACAATCTGCTAATCCACGAGATGCGGCCCAAATTACTGCTTAGGAGAAGATCATGGGTTTGTTCGATAAACTGAAATCTCTGGTTTCTGACGATAAGAAAGAGACCGGCGCTATTGAGATCATTGCCCCGCTGTCTGGCGAAATCGTTAACATTGAAGATGTACCGGATGTGGTGTTCGCTGAAAAAATCGTCGGCGACGGCATTGCTATCAAACCGACCGGCAACAAAATGGTCGCTCCGGTTGACGGGACTATCGGCAAAATCTTTGAAACCAACCATGCCTTCTCTATCGAATCCGATAGCGGCATCGAACTCTTCGTTCACTTCGGTATTGATACCGTTGAACTGAAAGGTGAAGGTTTCAAACGCATCGCGGAAGAAGGCCAGCGCGTTAAAGTTGGCGATCCGGTTATCGAGTTCGACCTGCCGCTGCTGGAAGAGAAAGCAAAATCCACGCTGACGCCGGTTGTTATCTCTAACATGGATGAGATCAAAGAGCTGATCAAACTCTCTGGTAGCGTGACCGTGGGTGAAACCCCGGTGATCCGCATCAAGAAGTAAGCGCTCTACAGTCTAAAAAAATGGCACCGTAAGGTGCCATTTTTGTTTTAGCGAGGCGGTAAAATCAGCTCGTCATACCCCTTCTCAAGGGTATAACCCATCACTTCCACCACCCGCTCGCCCGCAGCCTGCACCGCCATATCCAGCGCTTTGCCCTGAATAATGCCGCTCACCAGTTCGGAGCAGAAGAGATCGCCTGTCCCTTTCAGATCCGTCGCCACGCGCGGATAGCTGCTGATATTGACGCCCTCGGCTGAGACCACTACAACATGGATCTGCCCATCGTTGCGGTCCACCGGCGCGCTGGTGATTGCCACCCAGCGTAATGAGGAGGAGAGCAGCCCCTGCGCCGCGGCAATCGCGCTTTGCAGATCGCGACACGGTTTGCCGCTCAGCACTTCAAGCTCAAACACATTCGGCGTAATGCCCTGGGCCAGCGGCAGCATCACTTCGCGGTAAGCCTCGGGAATTTCCGGTTTCACATAGATGCCGCTGTCGATATCACCAATCACCGGATCGACCAGAATCAGCAGCTCCGGGTGTTTCTCCCGCAGCGCCGTCAGCCACTTCGCCAGCAGCTTGATCTGGCTGGCGCTGCCCATGTAGCCGGTTGTTACCGCCTTCACGCTGCGCAGCACATCGCGCTCTTCCAGCGCCTGCAAATAGCCGCTGAACCACTCATCGGGAATAACGCCGCCATAAAAGGTGTCGTAATGCGGAGTATTGCTGAACAGCACCGTAGGAACGGCCAGAACGTTAAGCTGGTGCTGACGAATATTGGGTACTGCAATGCTGTTACCCACGCTGCCGTAAACCACCTGCGACTGAACCGCGACGATATCGGCCTGCTGCGCCCGGGTTTTATCCCTGAACAGGATCATCTCCATTTTGTCTCCTTGACGGGTTAAATCCCCGCGCCCTGCGAATAACTCTCTTCACCAAACACGCCGGTCGACAGATAGCGATCGCCGCGATCGCAAATGATGGCGACAATTATTGCGCCCGGGTTTGCTTTCGCCAACCGAATCGCGCCGGCGACCGCGCCGCCAGAACTGACGCCGCAGAAGATGCCCTCTTTGACCGCCAGCGCGCGCATGGTATTTTCCGCCTCGCGCTGCTGGATATCCAGCACCTCATCCACCAAATCGGCGTTAAAAATGCCTGGCATATAGTCGGCAGGCCAGCGGCGAATACCGGGAATACTGCTCCCCTCTTCCGGCTGAAGGCCAACAATCGTCACCTTTTTCGCCTTCTCGCGCAGGAAACGTGAAACGCCAGTAATGGTGCCGGTGGTGCCCATGCTGGAGACAAAGTGGCTGATGCGCCCCTGCGTCTGCTGCCAGATTTCCGGGCCGGTGGTGGTGTAATGAGCGTAGGGGTTATCGGGATTATTGAACTGATCGAGCAGCTTGCCGTCACCGCGCGCCGCCATCTCAAGGGCCAGATCGCGCGCGCCTTCCATACCCTGCTCTTTGCTGACCAGAATCAGCTCGGCACCATAAGCACGCATTGCCGCGCGGCGCTCCTGGCTCATGTTGTCCGGCATCAGCAGCTTCATGCGATAGCCCTTTAACGCCGCAATCATCGCCAGCGCAATGCCGGTGTTGCCGCTGGTCGCTTCAATCAGCACATCGCCAGGTTTGATTTCGCCGCGCCGTTCCGCCTGCACAATCATTGACAGCGCAGCGCGGTCTTTTACCGAACCGGCCGGATTGTTACCTTCGAGCTTGACCCAAATTTCACTGCCGTTATCCGGGGTCAGGCGCTGTAATTTGACCAGCGGCGTATTGCCAATAGTCTCTTCTAATGTGTTCACGATCGCTGTCCAATAAAAAACCCGGTCCGCATGACGCATACCGGGCTTGTCGGCCGGGTGAGCAACGCGCTACCCGGCAAAAACCACGTTTCCTTAAGCTATCAGGCTGACTGAGCCAGAGCAAGCTCCGCGCCGGGCTCAATACGCTCATCGCCGTTATAGAGCCGCGCGTTCTGCAAGCCAACGAACAGCCGCTCGCCGCGCTGGGGCGGATGCTCATCGCGCATCACCACCGTTAACGGATCCGGGTTCCAGCCGAGCGGTTGCACCACCAGCTGTGTGTAGTGCCCTTTCGGGCTGGCTTCCAGCACCTGCACCGGCAGCGGCGAATCAAGGCTGGTGCGGCGGCTGACGTCCACTTCCCACGGGCGCAGGAAGAGATCGACATCGCCCTGATAAACCGGCGTATGGCCAAGCGGCCAGTGGTGCGCGCCGACGTGGAACTGCCCGCCGCGAATCACCCCTTTCAGGCGATTCACCTCGCCCATAAACTCCAGCACAAAGCGGGTCGCTGGTTCGCGCCACACCTGATCCGGTGCGTCCGCCTGCTCAATATTCCCCTGGCTCATCACCACCACGCGATCGGCCACTTCCGTCGCCTCTTCCTGATCGTGGGTCACGAAGACGCTGGTGAATTTCAGCTCCTCATGCAGCTGACGCAGCCAGCGGCGAAGCTCTTTACGCACCTGCGCATCCAGCGCGCCGAAGGGTTCATCAAGCAGCAGGATTTGCGGTTCAACCGCCAGCGCACGCGCCAGCGCCACACGCTGCTTCTGCCCGCCGGAGAGCTGCGCCGGGTAGCGATCCGCCAGATGCGCCAGCTGCACCATCTCCAGCAGTTTGGTCACTTTCGCTTTGATGGCGGCGGCATTCGGCCGCTCGCGGCGCGGCAGCACCGTTAAACCAAAGGCGATATTGTCGAATACCGACATATGGCGGAACAGCGCATAGTGCTGAAACACGAAGCCGACGCGGCGCTCGCGCGCATGCAGGCGGCTAACATCGGTGCCGTGAAAACGGATACGCCCGCTGCTCTGGTGCTCCAGCCCGGCGATAATGCGCAGTAATGTCGTTTTACCGGAGCCAGAAGGACCAAGCAGCGCCACCATCTGCCCGGACGGGATATCCAGAGAGATATCATTCAGCACCTGGGTGCGACCAAACGACTTCTTAATATTCGCAATCTCAATGCTCATGATTTCCCTCCTCGTGCAGGCGTTTTTGCTGATTGTTCAAACGCCACTGCACCGCACTCTTTAAAAACAGTGTCAAAATCGCCATTAGGGTCAGCAGGGCCGCGGCGGTAAAGGCACCGACGGTGTTGTAATCCTGCTCCAGTAACTCAATTTGTAGCGGCAGCGACAGGGTTTCGCCGCGAATCGATCCAGAAACCACCGACACCGCGCCAAACTCGCCAATCGCCCGCGCGTTGGTCAGCACCACGCCGTAGAGCAACGCCCAGCGGATATTGGGCAGCGTCACGCGGCGGAACATCTGCCAGCCGGAGGCCCCGAGCAGGATCGCGGCTTCATCCTCCTGGCTCCCCTGGCTGAGCATCACCGGCACCAGTTCGCGCACCACAAACGGACAGGTGACAAAGACGGTAACCAGCACCATGCCGGGCCAGGAGAACATGATTTGCAGATTATGTTCATCCAGCCAGCCGCCAAGCGGGCCGTTGGTGCCGTAAAAGAGCAGATAGATTAGGCCTGCGACCACCGGCGACACCGCAAACGGAATATCGAGCAGGGTAAGCAGCAGCTGGCGGCCGGGAAAGTTAAAGCGCGTCACCAGCCAGGCGAGCAGCGTGCCGAACACCAGGTTGACCGGCACGGAGATGAGCGCAATCAACACCGTCAGCCAGATGGCGTGCAGCATGTCGGCATCGGCAAGGTTTTGCAGCACCGGGGCCAGCCCTTTGCTGAAGGCCTGCACAAAGATATAGATCATCGGCACCAGCAGAATAAACGCTGAAAGCACAATACCGGTGCCGATTAAAAACCATTTCCCCCAGTTCACCCGGAGCTTGTCATAGCGTTTCAATGCACTTATTTCCGCCATTAGTGACCTACCACACGCTGACCAAAGCGACTTTGCAAAGTATTGATGGAGAAGAGCAGCAGCAGCGAAGCGGCGAGGATCACTGAAGCAATCGCGCTCGCTGCCGGGTAGTCAAACTCCTGCAAACGCACGAAGATCATCAGCGAGGTTACTTCCGTCTTCCAGGCGATATTCCCGGCGATAAAGATCACCGCGCCAAACTCACCGAGGCTGCGGGTAAAAGAGAGGGCAACGCCCGCCATCAGCGCCGGTGACAGCTCCGGCAGCACCACTTTACGAAAGCTTTGCCAGCGCGTGGCACCCAAGGTTTCCGCCGCCTCTTCATACTCCGGGCCGAGCTCTTCCAGCACCGGCTGCACCGTGCGCACCACAAACGGGATGCTGGTAAAGGCCATCGCCACCGCAATCCCGAGCCAGGTGTAGGTCACTTTAATATCCAGCGCCGCCAGCCACTCGCCGTAAAAGCCGTTAACGGAGAAGAGCGACGCCAGCGTCAAGCCCGCCACCGCCGTCGGCAGCGCAAACGGCAGATCCATCAACGCGTCGAGCAGCGTGCGCCCTGGAAAGCGGTAGCGGGTGAGGATCCACGCCATCAGCATGCCGAAGACGCCGTTAAAGATTGAGGCGACAAACGCCGCCAACAGCGTCACTTTATAGGCTGCCACCACCTGCGGGTTGGTGACAACTTCCCAGTACTGTTCCCAGCTCATCTGCGACAGCTGCATCACCAGCGCGCTTAGGGGTAATAACAGAATCAGACAGACAAAAAAGAGGCTGCTGCCGAGGCTTAAACCAAAGCCCGGCAGCACGCGTTTCGATCCAGACAACATCACTTATGCCCCGCCGCCAGCAACTTATCCAGCTCGCCGCCGCTGGCGAAATGGGTTTTCATCACTTCCGGCCAGGAGCCGAACTTATCTTCCACGCGGAACAGCGCGGTCTGCGGGAACTTATCACCCAGCTTTTTCATCACTTCCGGGTTGTTCACGCGGTAGTAGTAATCGGTGATGATGGTCTGCGCTTGCGGCGTGTAGAGCCAGTTGAGGTAGGCTTTCGCCGCCTTCTCTGTGCCGTTGGCTTTCACGTTTTTATCCACCCACGCCACCGGGAACTCGGCGAGGATATTGACCTTCGGCACCACCACTTCAAAGCCCTGCGCTTCATACTGTTTGCGGATGTTGTTCACTTCCGACTCAAAGGTGATCAGCACATCGCCGAGGCCACGCTCAACGAATGTGGTAGTCGCGCCGCGGCCGCCGGTGTCGAACACCTCAACGTTTTTCAGGAACTGGGTCATGAACTGTGTGGTTTTGGCTTTATCACCGCCGTCAGCCTGGTCGGCTGCGCCCCAGGCCGCCAGATAGGTATAGCGGGCGTTGCCGGAGGTTTTTGGATTCGGGAAGATCAGCTTCACGTCAGAACGCACCAGGTCGTTCCAGTCGTGGATATTCTTCGGGTTGCCCTTGCGCACAAGGAACGCCATGGTCGAGTAGAACGGCGAGCTGTTATTCGGTAAGCGGCTCTGCCAGTCGGCGGGGATCAGCTTGCCCTTATCGTGCAGGATCTGCACATCCGTCACCTGGTTATAGGTGACCACGTCGGCTTTCAGCCCCTGCAAAATCGCCAGCGCCTGTTTTGACGAACCGGCATGGGATTGCTTGATGGTCAGCTTGTCGCCGCCATTCTCCTGCGCCCACTGCTGCTCAAAAGGCGGGTTCAGCGCCGCAAACAGCTCGCGCGAGACATCATACGAGCTGTTGAGCAGTTCCGTTGCCTGTGCCTGCGCGCTCAACAGCGTCAGCGCTGCCAGCGTCAGATATCCTTTTTTCAGTATGTTAACGGCCATTGCGCACCCTTATAAGCTGATCACTCGACGATGTTCAGTTTATTTATAACGGGAGTGAAAGCAGTAACGGTTTTATATACCAATTGGTGATTTGGAATCAGAAAAGAGTATAAGCAGAAAGGGGTACAAGCCGGGTGGCCCCGGCCTGATGTAACGCCCGTTAATTACAGGGCAAAGAGCCTGTCGAGGGCGGGTGCGAAGTAGTAACCACCGGTAACCGGGCGGGTAAAACGCAGCATGGCGTCGCGCTTGCCGTCACTGTCGCCGAACATGCTCAGCAGCTGCTGCTCAATGTTATAGAGCCGCGCGCTGTAGGTGCAGAAATAGAGGCCATGGGTGCCGCTGGCGGTGCCGTAGGGCAGGCTTTGGCGCACAATTTTCAGCCCCTTGCCCGCCTCTTTCAGATCGACACGCGAAAGATGGGACGTTACCGGGCGCACATCGGCGTCGATCTCTTCGTTATCCGCTTTGGTGCGCCCAATCATCATCTCCTGATCGCTCACGCTCATGCGGTTAAGCTGCTTCAGGTTGTGCTCCCAGCGCTGCACCATCACGTAGCTGCCGCCCGCGTCGATGCCGTCCTGGATAATCGCCACTTCACGGCGTTTCTCTTCGCCTGCCGGGTTCTCGGTGCCGTCGACAAAACCGCTAAGATCGCGATCTTCTACCCAGCGGAAACCGTGCGTCTCCTCTTTAACCTCCAGCGCATCGCCAAAGGCAGCCAGCGCCGCCTGGGCAACAGAGAAGTTCACATCGTGACGCAGGGAGAGAATGTGGATCAGCACATCGTGCTGAGTGGCGGGGGCAAGGCCTTTGCCATAGGCGGGGAAATCTTTCAGCTCTTCAGCGCCCTGCCCGTTGCTTAATTCATGCCAGACGCGGGAACCAAACGCAACCACCGCGCCGAGCGCCGCGTCGGGGAACTGCAACTGGAAGTTTGCGAGCTTATCGGCAAACGCACGGCTGCCGGCGCGCAGGGCATCGGCCTCCCCTTTTACGCTGGCCTCAATCCAAATTGCCGCGCGGCAATGTTCCGGCAAAATGCCGCTTTGAACCTGGGACATCACATCTCCTGAAAACTGACCACAAAAACGATGCGGCATTGTACCTGTTTTTGGGTCAGTATCAGACTATTCTGATGCGATTAGCGACGCCAGATGATCTTGCTCACTTTCCAGCTTTTCAGGGTGTCATCCGATGGCATTAAGCCATCCGGGCCGCTCCAGCTGCCGCTGAAGAGATAGCTGATATGCTGGCTGTCGGGCGCTTTACACTCAATGCCGGAGATATCGGCGTCAGAGGCTTTCACGCAGTTGCCGAATGCTTTGTCATAGAGGGTGTTGAACGGCGCGCCGATTTTTACCCCTTTCGCGGTGGCAATATCGGGATCGGTAACATCAATCCGGCTGACGGCACCGTTTTCACCATTCACCACCAGCGCCAGCTGCTTCTCTTTCAGCGCTTCGAAATAGCGAACAATGGTGCCTTTATCGGTTTTCATGCCGCTGCGCAGGTGGTAATCGCCGCCTAACGCGTCGCCAATCGCCTGTTCATTGAGCGGTGTGCTGGCTGTCAGGCCGCCAACGCCCTGCTCGTTGACTTCGAGGGAGGAACCAAACCAGTTCCAGGGATACGCGGCAGACCAGTTGACGGAGGCGAACGTCGAGCAGCCGGTTAACGCCAGCGGCAGCGCGATAAAAAACATACGCAGGGGTTTCATGCACAATTCCTTATATTGACCAAACGCCTGTTGGAGTGCCGAAAGTGAAAAAAGTGCCCTCGTCACCGCGAAAGGCCAGTTTCAGTACTCTTCATCTTCAATCAGGCGCTTGCCAAGATTAACGCTGTCGGTGTGTTCATACCCCAGGCGCTCATACATGCCGATCACCATCTCGTTATCGTCGCGCACCATCAGGTTGATCTTCGGGCAGCCGCGGGCAATCAACTTCTTCTCCAGCCGGCTTAACAGCGCATTGGCGATGCCGCGACCGCGAAACTCCGGGTGGACGCCCAGGTAATAGGCCGAACCGCGATGGCCGTCATAACCGCCCATTACCGTTCCCACTACTTCGCCACCCACCTCTGCCACCAGGAAAAGGCTTACGTCATGATTGACCTTACGCTCAATGTCCATCTCCGGATCGTTCCACGGGCGCAGCAGTTCACAGCGCTCCCAAAGCGTGATCACTTCTTCAAAATCTTCCTGCCGGAAAACACGTATCTCCATGATGTCCCCCATATTTTTCAGCTGTGTAAACGGTGATTATCGCCTGTGGCGCGCGGTTAGCCAATATCCAGCATCATCGCCGCTGAAAAATGGCATAATGTCACTCTGTCACGTATTGAAATGAAAAGTAAAACAATAGTTCTTACGGACTGTCGTCACAGCAAACACGATACGCTATAACACCTGCCACCACGGATAACCCATTTCAGGCTATGAGCACCTTTAAACCATTAAAAACACTCACCTCGCGTCGCCAGATCCTGAAAGCAGGCCTGGCCGCATTGACATTGTCAGGTATGTCTCGTGCTATCGCTAAGGATGAGACACCGCTTAAAACCAGCAACAGCCACAGCAAACCGAAAGCGAAAAAAGCGGGCGCAAAGCGCATCGTGATGCTCGACCCGGGGCACGGCGGGATTGATACCGGCGCGATTGGGCACAACGGCTCGAAAGAGAAGCATGTGGTGCTGGCGATTGCCAAAAACGTCCGCGCCCAGTTGCGCGCGCGCGGCATTGATGCGCGCCTGACGCGCACCAGCGATAAATTTATCCCCCTTTATGACCGCGTCGAGATTGCCCATCAGCACGGCGCGGATCTCTTTATGTCGATTCACGCCGACGGCTTTACCAACCCGAACGCCGCGGGCGCGTCGGTGTTTGCCCTCTCCAATCGCGGGGCGAGTAGCGCGATGGCGAAATACCTCTCCGATAAAGAGAACGCCGTGGATGAACTGGCGGGCAAAAAAGCGCGTGATAAAGATCATCTGCTCCAGCAGGTGCTGTTTGATTTGGTGCAGACGGACACCATCAAAAACAGCCTGACGCTCGGCTCGCATATCATCAAACAGATCAAGCCCGTACACAGGCTGCACAGCCGCAATACCGAGCAGGCGGCGTTTGTGGTGCTAAAATCGCCATCCATTCCGTCGGTGCTGGTGGAGACCTCGTTTATTACCAACCCGGCGGAGGAGAAACTGCTCGGCACCGCCGCGTTTCGCCAGAAGATCGCCACCGCCATCACCGACGGTGTGATGAGCTACTTTAGCTGGTTCGATAATCACAAAGCCCACACGAAGAGGCGCTGATGAGCACTCCTGATGTAGACCCGGTAAAAAACGCCCTGCTCGCTCTGCAGGACGCTATCTGCGCGAAGCTGGCGGCAATTGACGGCGGCAGCTTTATTGAAGATGCCTGGCAGCGTAACGCGGGCGGCGGCGGACGCAGCCGCGTGCTGCGCGACGGCAGCGTGTTTGAACAGGCGGGGGTTAACTTCTCCCATGTTCACGGCGACGCGATGCCTGCCTCCGCCACCGCGCACCGCCCGGAGTTGGCGGGTCGCAGTTTCGAAGCGATGGGCGTCTCATTAGTGGTGCACCCGCGCAACCCCTATGTGCCGACCAGCCACGCTAACGTGCGCTTTTTTATCGCCCAGAAGCCGGATGCCGATCCGGTGTGGTGGTTTGGCGGCGGTTTCGATATGACGCCCTATTACGGCTTCGAAGAGGATGCCATCCACTGGCACCGCACCGCGCGCGATCTCTGCCAGCCCTTCGGCGAAGAGGTCTATCCGCGCTATAAAAAGTGGTGCGATGATTACTTCTACCTGAAGCATCGCGACGAACAGCGCGGCGTCGGCGGGCTCTTTTTCGACGATCTCAACACCCCAGATTTTGACCACTGTTTCGACTTTATGCGCGCGGTGGGCGAAGGGTATACCGACGCCTATCTGCCGATTGTCGAGCGGCGTAAAAACATGCCGTGGGGCGAGCGCGAGCGCGAGTTTCAGCTCTACCGCCGCGGGCGCTACGTGGAGTTTAATCTGGTGTGGGATCGCGGGACGCTGTTCGGCCTGCAAACCGGCGGGCGCACCGAGTCGATTTTGATGTCGATGCCGCCGCTGGTGCGCTGGGAATACAATTACCAGCCCGCCGAAGGCAGCCCCGAAGCGGCGCTCAGCGAGTTCATCAAAGTGAAAGAGTGGATCTAACCTCGTAGGCCGGATAAGGCGCAGCCGCCATCCGGCAATCGGTGCCGCGAGACAATGCCGGATGGCGCGTAAACGCTTATCCGGCCTACATCGTTTCAGCGGCTTCGTTACCGTAGGCCGGATAAGGCGCAGCCGCCATCCGGCAATCGATGCCGCGAGATAATGCCGGATGGCGCGTAAACGCTTATCCGGCCTACGCGGTTCCAGCAGCAACATTTTTTCATTTGACGCCCATCTTACAGCGAGGGGTGGTGTCCCCGCTGAAATCGGCGAACCGAAGCGTGAATGACAAGGTCTGGAC
>NZ_JACVTW010000048.1:0-20999 GCF_016624785.1 Kosakonia sp. S42
GAAAATTGCGCCGATTGCGAGTCGGGGGGATTTCGATTGCGAGCCACTACAGCTATCATTGATGCAATCGATGATTTAGCAGCAGAACCGCAGAAGCCTAACCTTGATATCAAGAAATTGACTGATAACAAGGATGATGAATACAGGCTACGTGTGGGAAACTACCGGGTTATATATACAGTAGATGGTGGGAAGCCCAAGATTCTAACTATAAAGAGTGTTGAGCGCCGCAACAGCAATACATATTAATAAAGAGGCGGGGAAACCCGCCGACCTTTAGACCCCTTAATTAGCAGTAAACGGTCAAACTAAGCGAGGATTTATTATGGCTATTGTTAATTACGTGACAGATGAGAGAGGAGTTCGTATATCTGCTGTCGTGCCTATCGATCTTTTTGAACGCCTCATTAGTTTAAATGACCGTAATGAGCTAAATGCAGGTGATGATAAATTAAGAGGGAATGAAGACACTCTCTTTCCTCATGAAGTAGTCAGTATAATGGTACGAAAAAACATTGGATTGCTTGCTGCTTGGAGAGTTTATCGAAATTTGACACAAACAGAAGTTGCGGACTTAATGGGAGTAAAACAGTCAAACATTGCTCAAATTGAGAAATCAGATAATCCAAGGCGAGAAAGCATTGTCAAATTATCTAAAATATATAATTGTGAACCAGAACAGTTAATAGAATAATTGTTTTTTTGCAAAAACCCCGGCATTCGGGGTTTTATATTATATATAACATGTTGAATTATAAAGTTAATTCATCCACGAATACTTTTCATACGGCTGTTGGACCGGGTATATCTGCCGTCATGTCTTCTGTTTTTTTTATGTTTTTTCTTTCGAATCAATTCCCCGGCAGCATAATTGCTAAATTTTTATGACCATATATTAGTCAAAAGAGCCACTAAAAAGTGGCTCTTTTGACTATGCTATGAATTAAAATGAATTTTTAGAGAAAATCTATTACGCCATATCCCTATATTTTGCATTTATGATTTCATTTATTTCTATCACCGCTTTGTTTCCGTGTTTAATATGTGGAATAACCAATTCACTGGTTTTTGTGAACCTATGCCCTACTCTGACACGATAGGATTTTGTTGCCCAGCTTATAAATCCAGTGTAGTAATTAGCATCGGATATATCCCTCCATGTAGTTCCAATAACACCTTTAGTCCATGGAAAAATCCCCTTAAAGAGATAAACGCCATCATTGTTTATATATAGCTTGAGTGTTTTTATAAACATAACTTTAAGGATAAAGATTAAAAATGACAACGCTATTAAAATATATCCTAAAATTGAGGCGGCAGGAGTTACTGATCTGGATATAGAGAAACCAACCAGCGTAATAACTATGAATGTAAGAAAGGGGACTACGTATGCAAGCCACGACATACGATACTCATGGGATTCCCCTTGTGAAATGCCGGTATTTTCCATTCCTTTTTTCCGTATTAATGAGTTGTCCCTCAATAATATAACGGCAAAAGGCCAGGCGCTACGTTACTAGTGCATCAAACGAAAATAAACCAGTGACCAACAAGAAAACTACCCTTCACCAGTGCTGCTCAAGGGCCGGTAAGCCCGGGTATGCCTGCCGTCATTTTCTCCTGTGTCCCTTTCTTCTTCGTATCAGCTTCCGATAACCCTTATCTGTAGCGGCTCGCAATCGAAATCCCTCCGACTCGCAATCAGCGCATATTTCGGCTCACATTAACTGCAAATGAAAAATGCCACCGGCTCACATTAAGTGATAATGGGCTCGCATTTATCCGGCCCGGCTCGCAATCCATTCCACCGGGCTCACAATAACTGCAAATCAACTTCGTCATGTCGGCAAACCGACTGCCAGCATTCTGTCGCGTAGCTCGGCTGTGCGGGCGGGGTCTAACTGATTGTTAAATAATGCCCTGATTTCAGCAGGTTTTGCATCGAACTGCTCCACCATGTCCTTCAGCCGGTAACCATGCCGCGTGAGCGTCGGCTCCAGCTCATCCAGCTGGCGTGACAGGACGGATTCAACCAGCGTGGCGGTAATCGGCTTTTCACCTGTCTGGTATCCTGCTTCCATCGCCAGCGTCAGGTGCAACTGGACCTGCAGCGGTGTACGAAGTTTCATCGCCAGCAGGTCAACTGCTTCGGTCGTCAGAATATCTTCCGGCTTACCCTTGCCGGTGCTGGTCTTCAGCAGCCACTGGATATATTCACGCTGGCTGCCAGTGATCCCGTCCAGCGTAAAAATATCGGTACGATAACCGATTTCCTCCATCGTCGGACGACGCAGGTCATTACGCAGTTTTGGGTGGCCAGCCAGAACGACGGACAGCCGTCCACCGCCGTCTTCAACCACTTCCATCAGCCGCTTGAGCCCCGTCAGTGTATGACCGTTCAGGTCATGCGCCTCATCAACAAACAGTGCCACCGGACGCTTACCTTTTTTGACCAGTTCCTGCAGTTCCCGCTCGCGGCGTTCACCCTGTTTGGGGATCTGCACCTGCTTATCCTGCGCCAGATCGTAAAACAGGGCGTTAATCAGCGTGGCGAGCCGGACACTCTGTTTGTCCACCGACAGGGAGCGGGCGACAATAATTTTGTTTTCATCCATCAGTTGCTGCTGCAGACGCCGCAGGGTGACCGTTTTGCCACTTCCCACCACGCCACAGACGGCTATCAGTCGTCCTTCGCGTATCGCCCCTTTAATGTCTTTCATCAGCTGCTTATGGTGAGCAGTTTCATAATACCCCGCCTGTTCAATAGACTGTGTCAGTCCATAATGCTCCATCACTTCAACCCGCATGGTCTTCTCCTGATTGTCTGTTACGAAAATAGTCTCTGATGCGGGCGAGTACTTCACTACGGTTTAGCGTCTCAGCCAGAATACTGTCGATATACGCCCGGTCTTCATCCAACATCCTGGCCAGCGGTATGGCCAGATCGTCGGCAATTGCCAGTTTTGCCGCAATAACGGTGGGAAAGTGGTATTCAAATTTTCTGGCATCAAAGGGCTGATGCGGCAACTCATCAATGCGCTGCTGAATGTCATCACTGACCACGCGGAGATCGCTGCCGGACAATGCGCTGATGGGAATGTTAAGCTGTCTGGCCAGAGCATGGATACGATCGGCCCGTTCAGCCGCTTTACCGCGCCTGCGGATAATAAGGCCCCCATGTTTCACCGGTAAACTCCACATACATTTCCTCGTCAAACAGCCCCCACAGCAGAATGACGGTTTCACCCGCCATATCCGGTTCAACCTCCCATGCGGTGCCATCTATCGTTATCCGCGCATCAACACCCACCCTGCGGGATTCCGGCTCCCGGGCAAATCGACAGTATTGTTCCCAGCTGCACATATCTTTCACTCCTTCCGGGGAGATATTTGCCAGCCAGTCTTCCAGTCGGGAGTGTTTCTCGCTGCGGTGACGCTGCGCGTTATAACGGCTCAGATAGTTCCAGAGCCATTCGTTGGCCTGCAGCTCCGTTTCAGGTTTATGGAAATGGTACAGGGTTTCATGCGCCTCCTTGACGGTCCGGAAAGGACGTTCGACTTTACCTTTGGACCGTGCTGTCGTACGGGTGCCGTCCTTGCCTGCCGGCGTATGCGTCAGCCAGTCAACCTTCAGGGACTGCATCACATTCTGGAATACATGGCTTTTGGCCACCGGTCCGTTATCGAGGTACAGCATTTTCGGGCGGCCCTGGAAAGGAAAATCAGGTCTGGCTTTTGGCGCCATGGCGTTAAAGAGAAATCGCAGCGCTGATTCCGCATCCTCACCGTACACACACCGGTATTCCTGGTATGTGACACCACTCCGGTCATCCACCACGCTGAACAGCATCAGCGTGGGTTCGCCTCGGGCAGGATCTACCCAGTCAGGCCGTTCAATATGTTTGAGATCGGACGGTGACATATCAAACTGCCAGCAGTCATTGCTGTTTTCAGCCTGAAATCTTACCGCCGGAGGCTCCCGTAACAGGCGGGGCTGGTCGAGACGCCAGCGGGAAAGCCAGCGATTAACGGTCTGCTTACGAAGCAAACCCCTGGGACTTTTTATCAGTCCCTGAGCCGTCTCAACTCCGTGCTCTTCCAGCAACTGTATTGCCCGCCCGGTTGACAGATGGCGACCGGATTTATTCGTCGTTCGCAGTTTCAGCGCGGCAATCAGTTCACAGTAATGTTCCAGTTCCGACGAGGGAAGTATCCGGGGCTGACCATGATCGCGGCGGTGAACTGTGCGTGGTCTGAGAACCAGGCGAAGGGCGCGATAGACCGTCGTGACTGAAATACCATACAACTGAGCGGCCGCGGCAATCTGGGTGGCACGTTCAGGGCTTTTTGGCGGCAGGCGATCGAGCCGTTGCCGCAGCTGCAACAGGGAGTCAGCCGGGATAACGCTACGCCGGCTGCTCATAATTCTCCAGCGCCCGGTAGACTGACGCCCTCCCGATCCCGAGCTGACGGGCAATAGCCGTGGCCCCCATCTTCTCCGTGTTGTACAGGCGCCAGACCTCTGCAGGGTCTATTGAGGGCTTTCTTCCACGGTACACGCCCCGCGCTTTAGCCGCGGCAATCCCTTCCATCTGGCGTTCACGTCGCAGATTGGTTTCAAATTCAGCAAAAACGCCCAGCATATCGAGGAAGGCTTTGCCTGCTGCTGAACGCGTGTCCACTGGCTGTTCTGTTGCCCTGAGTGTTACACCCAGCTGATTCAGGGCGTACACGATATCCTGCAGGTCCTTAATGCTGCGGGCCAGGCGATCCACGCGGGTCACCATCAGCGTATCACCGGGGCGCAGGAACTCCAGCAACAGCTGCAACTCGCTCCTTCCGGTCCGGCTGCTTCCGCTGGTTTTTTCTGCACGAATGATTTCACAACCGGCAGCGCGGAGAATTTGTGTCTGCAGGGTAAGATCCTGGTCACTGGTTGATACGCGGTCGTAGCCGTAAAGTGCCATAATGATGAAAACTGTCTCGTTTAACTCTAGATGATGAAAACTTACCACCAGGATGAGACGAAAACAACCCAAATGAGACAGAAAAACTGTCTCACGGAATTGTTTTTTTGGGGTTTACCCTAACTGGACGACCATCGCTTACCACAGGAGAAAATTTCAGTTTCATCTGGCGTAAGCCAACAACAATTGATAGCGGGTCGGAGGGGCTTCAATTACAGGCAGTTACGGTTAATCATTCATTTTTTGCTGTACCAGGGTATGAAAAGTCTCAGGGTCCCCCCCCAGAATACGCCATCAACAAGTCCCGTCACACCGCCAAACAACATACAAAAACTTGCGGATGCCCGTAATCCCGGCTGCAGATAAATGGCTGAAGTAAGTATAAACTTCATGCAAAAAGTAATCACAATCAGCCCCAGGGTCAGCGGCGTCCCGGCCCTGATAATCATGCCCGGATTATCTGAATTTCTCAGCGGTGGCTGTGAGCACCACAACCTGTATCCAAGAGCGGTACCTGCGGGCAGTCCAACTGCCATCATTGTAAGGCTTGCGCCAGCAAGTGCTGTCTCAGTGATAACACCATATGCCCCCCAGACAAGAAAAATCACCGGAAGAAAAAACAACCGTCTGATTGTCATCTCCCGGTCATAAAGAGCAGCAAAGCCGCGTCGCAGTAAAAAAGCCAGCAGGATCCATACCCAGACGGGGGTATCTCTTAAAAAGAGTGCAATATCCATAAGTTGTCCCGGTTACGAAAGTTAATCTTTTTCAGTACAGGTGAATCGGCACACCATTAATTTTCGGTGGTTTTGTTATCCGGTTTTTTATTTTCTGACCGAAGAATTTTCTGCAACCTGCGTTGTTGCCATAAGGCGATTTTCCCTCGCATGATAAAGACGCGTATTCCCCTGAATATGACAAGTCCTCCCCATATGACAGCTACCACAACGGACCAGTAACTTTCCGGGGTAAACTGATAGTTAATTATCATTAATGCTGTGCATACCAGAACAGCAGTAACCAGAATCCGATAAAACCTGGTTTCCTGCGCTACCTGAATTTTGGCTTCGCTGATGCGTTCATCAAGAGCCTGGCTGGCAACGTAAGTCTCTTCCGAGAGATCAGAAACATTTACACCAAAGGCTGAAGCAATCGCACTGAGTGTTTCCAGACTCGGTTTCTGGCCTTTTTCAGTTCGCTGCACGGTCCTTACAGAAAGAGAGGCCACTTCAGCCAGCTGTTCCTGCGACCATGCCTTTGTCAGACGATATGTTTTCACTTTTTCAGCTACAGTCATCATTGTTCCCGTTCTCTGCAATGCCTGTGATAATACTTGCACATCAACCCGGCACCGTATGCGACACCACCATGACAGCAAAGCGACACGCCAGTGACATAAGGTCGGAACCCGGCATATAACGGGCCTGGTTAAGGACCAGAAGATACATTTATACCAGACGCTGGCAATGGATGCAGGATACCAAACACATGGGAAACCGATAATCGCCACACTGTCAGAGTCGGCGCTTTCTCGTTAGATAGACCCAGCCCGCACAGTCGAACTACGCGACAGAATACTGGCGGTTAGTTTGCCAAAATGATGATATTGATTTGCAGTTATTGTGAGCCCGGTGGAATGGATTGCGAGCCGGGTCGGATAAATGCGAGCCCATTATCATTTAATGTGAGCCGGGGGTGTTTTTCATTTGCAGTTAATGTGAGTCGAAATATGCGCTGATTGCGAGTCAGAGGGATTTCGATTGCGAGCCGTTACACTTAACGAACAAGAACCTCACGCGCGTCTTTCATCAGGGTCCGAATCGATGACGATTCATCATGGCCGTTTATAGTACCGCAGTCTCTCCCCTTTATTTTGAGCAGGCAGAAACCTTGCATACCGGCGTTGACATGCCGGGGAAGCCCTTATAGTACAATAATTTTCGATATCCAAACTGACCCCTTTCATGCATATTCTGCGCAATGACAGCCCCTTCCTAGCCATATCCTGCGCAACGCTAGCCTAGTTAGAATAAATTAATTAACGTTTAATATAAAACTTCAGCACACATCATGTATGTTAATTTTAGGGTACTTACTTTGTTAATCATTTGTATCACCTAAAACCCGCATGGGTATAATTATTATCATTAAATTTATAGATTCTTGTTTTTTTATCAAAAAAAAGACTTTTTTAAATTAAATCACCATCCCAAAACCTGAGCCACATCAAATAATTGATGGCGAAGTTACTCCACATCAAAAGCCGGACTTTAATCGTCACTCTATTTCTTTGAATAAAATGGTTTTTTAAGAAAATCCAAGAAAAAAGACCGTTTTTATTTTTTTGTTTGATTGGCGCCATTTATTAATGTTAATTAATTGTTCGGTGCAGACAATGGTTTTTTTATATATAAACTGATCAAAAATCACAAGGCAGCCTAGTCGGATTTTTATTCATCTTGCCACTCCAGGGTTTAATAGCAGTCATTAATTTAAGAATTTTTAAATATCGTAAGGAGCTTTTTATGAAGAAAAGATGACTCCACACTTGCCGTTCAGTCTGCATCAAGCGGTGCCGGTGATACTAACAGCGCTGCACAAAACGTTGGAATTCAGATTTATCAAAACAATCAGGCGGTAAAAGTCAACGGCAATTCGGAAGGTGTCATCCAGCCCAGTGCAGAATGGGGACGACTATGGTTATACTGTAAGCGCTAGGCCTCGATTTTGCACCGGGCATCCTCCAGAGACATGAGCCAGTTCTCGTTCAGACATTCCTGCCTTAATCTGCCGTTGAAAGACTCCACAGTGGCATTGTCCGGCGGTGTTCACGGGCGAGAGAAGGCGATCCTAATCCTTCTTTCATAAGCCCATTTATCCAGCATTTTCCCTGCAAATTCATAACCATTATCAGTTTTCAGCAACTGTGGTAAAGGACGCCTCTGCGCCAGCATCCTGCCCACTTCTGCCGAATGCAGATTCTGCTCCACGCAGATCTCTAGGCATTTGCGGATGTAAAGATCGATAACCGTGAGCAGGCGCAGCGGATGCCCGTCAAACAGCGTTACCACTGCTGAAGCTCTGCGGCTGAGCGTATCCAGCAGTGGCGCACTTTTTTCACGAAGGCTTCACTGCCACAGGCAAAGCGCAGCTTGGCGTTAAGTCCCGTCTGATCCCAGTCGATAGTGTGCACAACGCCGAGGTTTGCCAGTATCGGCAGCGCCCCATCAAGTCCCAAGTTGCGTCAACCAGCGAGAGATACCCATAGGTTTCCCCCATCGCGACTTCAATCAGGGAGAGCGTCGCCGAACCGTTGAAACGGAAGTTGAACTTCAGTTCATCCGAAATAAAGCACAGCGCTTCCAGCCGTGCATCTGTTCCGATTGAGGGATGCCAGCTGAGGCCCGTAGAGACTTTCGCAGCACCGAAAGGCGCAGCGGGCATCATTGGCGTGCCGTTCAGTTTGGTCCCCAGCCCCTGACCACCGCTCAGCATCAGATTACGAACCGGTGCGAAAATCACACCGAAAACCGGACGGCGGTTTTCATACAGGCCAGTAGGGACAGCCCAGTTCTGACCACCGCGCACAAAGTTAAAGGTACCGGGATCAATCACCCAGATGCGCCCGGAACTTCCGGCGATGTCGCCGCCTTCCTCCCCCGTAAACGCCGTCGCCCGGAAACGCTTTCATCAGGCTTGCTGTCAGGAAATGCTCTACCTGCCGGTCGGCTTCCGTCACCAGATCGAAGTTACCTTTCTGCTCAACTGGCAGGGTTGCCTGCGAACGGAACTGCGCGAGTGTGATTTCACCCGCATTGCGCGCGATCACTTCAACGTCTGATGCGAGCGAGCAGACCGATGCCAGCACCGCTGTTTTATTAACGGCCATAAACGTCTTTCCGTATAGCAGCAACCAGCGCTACGTCATTACACATAATCTGATCCAGCAGCTCTTCACGCACCCACTCTCCAATCTGAGCACGAACGTCAACGCCGTATTCAAGCAGCGCTGCAATGTTTTCCTGCGGAAAATAGAGGTTAGAGGCGATCCCTGCCTCATGCAGCAGGCGAGCTTCATACTGTGAGAAATGCGGTATTTCAAGGCTGATCGCATCAACGTTGGCTTCACGCGCAAAGTTAACCGGGTCGATCAGGCGGGAATGTGTGTGCCCGATGGTCGGGACTTCAGGGATGACTTTCTTGATGTCGCGGATCTGCACCAGGTCAAAAGAAGAGAACTGGAGCCTGTCGGCGCAGTCGAGCTCATCAACCAGCGCACGCAGCGCGGCAAACAGCTGTTCATTCTGGGTATAGGTCTTGAGCTCGACCTGGTAAACAATATCCAGCTCACGCGCCAGCTTTACCGCTTCGCGAAGAGAAGGCATTTTTTCACCGGCAAAATCGGCGCTGAACCAGCTGCCTGCATCAAGACGCGACAATTCATCCCACTTCATGGCTGAGACCAGGCCGCGACCGTTAGTGGTCTTATCAACCGTTTCATCATGGATGAGCACCAGCTCACCGTCACGGGTCATCAGCAGGTCGGTTTCACAGATGACGCCTGCACCACCGAGCTCGTGTGCTTTGCGAAACGCCGCCAGTGTATTTTCCGGTGCACCAAAGCTGTGACCACGATGCCCGGCAACCCGAACCTGACCTGATTTTAACAAGGGATTCATTCTCTGTTCCTGTTAACTGCACTTTGCACTTTTACAGTCACAGCGTCCTGACGACACCACTGTGGCCTCCATCCGGTGCGGCGCAAGTCAGGTGATGCAGCCCCGTCAGTTTCGTGATGGGGTGGCAGTCACAAATTTTCTGCGCCACTTGTCTGGTACTTTTTCAAGAAAGCCCTGGGCGCCCTTGTCCGTGATGATGACGTCTACATCATCTATCCGGGTGGTCACCGAGAGGCTCGACTTCGTGAACTTCGAGTAGTCGGCCACAACAATCACCCGGCTTGATACTTCTATCATTGCTTTCTCAACGCTGGCGTTCAGGGGCGTAGTGGTGCATATCAGCCCGCGCTCCAGATCCACCGATGCTGCATTGAAAAACAGCTTGTCCACGTTGAACTGGCGGATAAAGTTTTCAGCCAGTGGCCC
Organism: Kosakonia sp. S42; assembly: GCF_016624785.1. Taxonomy (NCBI): domain Bacteria; kingdom Pseudomonadati; phylum Pseudomonadota; class Gammaproteobacteria; order Enterobacterales; family Enterobacteriaceae; genus Kosakonia; species Kosakonia sp. S42. Next base: position 10,073 of record NZ_JACVTW010000048.1, read on the forward strand.
CCTGAAGGAGCGGTTCGCATAGGTAAATTCACCGCCGACGCTGTAAAAATTCTGCCGCTCAGCACGGGTCATCTCATTAATGATATCCAGACCATTTGAGATGACCGTCAAATCCGTCCGCTCTGCCAGCAGTTTGGCTATTTCAAGCGTAGTGGTTCCTGCATCCAGTAGAACCGCATCACCCTCTGCGATCATCCTGACCGCTTCTGCGGCAATGCCCGCTTTTTGTGGCTGCCGTGACACAGCGCGTGTGGCATGCGTTGGGTCTTGCGCTACCTGGTTCATGCTGACAGCTCCACCGTGCGTTCTTCTCAGCAAACCTGCCTGTTCAAGCTCGTCTAGGTCTCTCCGGATGGTCGCAACGGAAACGCTCATACGTCGTGTCAATGTTGTGATGTCGAGAAACAGCTCTTCCTGTAACAACTCAACGATCTTTCTCTGGCGCTCTTCTGCAGTATTCATCAAAGCTTTCATCCCATATTCCACTGATTTGTTCCGAGAATATGAGCGAGTTACACCATGCGTCAATCAATGTCTGAAATGGCATGGTTTCACTGGTTTGATTGTGAATACTCAGTGAGTGTTTGTGAGCGTATGAGCGAAAAGAATCCCAGTCAAGCTGGATGATCATGAAGATTTTATTACTTTAATTCAGTTATATATTTTTCAAACACCTATCAAAAGAGCACTTTTTGTTAATTTAAAGACATCTGTTTAATGAGCGATAACAATCACATATTCTTTGCTTTAGCCTTGAAATATTACTGCAGTTATTCTTTCATAAACTGTTGCCATGCTACGTCGCGAACAAACCATGAATGATTTCGCTCATAAATTTCTAAACAGGAAAACACTATGTCCGCGTTTAATTTTCGTCGTTGCCTGATGAGTACAGCGCTGGGGCTGGCTATCAGCGGTAATGCGCTTGCCACTACAGACATTGCGTTCTGGCATTCTATGGACGGTATCAATGCCCAAAAGCTGGACTCGCTGGTAAAACGCTTCAACGACTCACAGTCCGACTATCGGATTGTGGCCTCTTTTAAAGGCGCGTATGAGCAGAGCCTGGCGAACGGCATTGCTGCCGTGCGCAACGGTAATCCTCCGGCGATTTTGCAGGTATGGGAAGTCGGCACAGCTACTATGACCTCATCGAATGCGATTGTGCCGGTTTATAAAGTATTCCAAGACGCGGGCGTACCGCTGGATGCGAACGCGTTTATCGCACCGGTGGCGGGCTTTTACAGTAACTCACAAAACCAGCTGATCTCGATGCCGTTTAACAGCTCTACGCACGTCATTTTTTACAACAAAGATCTGTTCCATAAAGCCGGTCTGAACCCGGATCATGCGCCGAAGACCTGGCAGGAACTGGCGAAAGACGCAGATGCGCTGCACAAAGCCGGTGTGACGTGTGCTTATGGTACGAGTCGTCTGGCTTTCCATCAGGTCACCAGCTACAGCGGCTGGAACGCACTGCCGCTCTCGACAAAGAATAACGGTTTTGACGGCCTGGACACCGAGCTGACCTTTAACAACCCGGCGGTCATCCAGCACATTCAGATGCTGAAGGACATGTACAAGAAAGGCAACATGACCTATCTGGGCCGAGCGGAAGAAGCGGCAGCGAAATTCCAGAGTGGCGACTGTGCCATCGCAACCGGTTCCTCGGCTTCGCTGACGCTCATTTTGAAATACGCCAAGTTTGACTGGGGCGTGGGCATGATGCCTTACGACGAAAACGTCAAAGGCGCACCGCAGAACTCCTTCGTTGCCGGGGCAAGCCTCTGGGTGATGAAAGGTAAGGATGCTGATACCTATAAAGGTGCGGCGAAATTCATGCAGTTCCTCGATCTGCCAGAAAACGCCGCTGAGTGGCATCAGAAAACCGGCTATCTGCCGGTGACAAAAGCAGCCTATGAACTCACCAAGCAGCAGGGCTTTTATAAAGATCATCCGGGCGCAGAGGTGCCGCTTCAGCAGCTGATGAACAAGCCACCGTTGCCTTACACCAAGGGATTCCGCCTCGGCAACATGATGCAAATCATCTCCGTTATTGATGAAGAGCTGGAACCGGTCTTCCTGAACGACCAGAAGCCGGAAGTCGCACTCAATAATGCAGTAAAACGTGGCAATGAACTGCTGCGTCGCTTCCAAAAACAGGTGAAGTAACTTACCGGCTAACACACAGGACCAGCCCTGTACTGGTCCTTTTTTTATCCTGAAATTCAGAGTCAGCTTGTCATTACGACTCGTGTTTCGCACCAGCGCACTTCCGTATCTTCTGATTGAATCGCCACGGGTTTAACAGACACCTCAGAGTCATTTAAGATGACTTAAAGAGAGGTGCTCATGAGCGGTAAGCCATGCTGCCGGTTGCACCGCTGGCGATGACGGGTTGGCTGAGTGAACTGCTCCCCTGGCGCGTAGCACTGTCAACTGAATAACCCGTCCCCGTCAATACGGTTCTCGCTGGACGCTTACCACCATGCCGGAGTTCTGCTTTTTTAAGAAAGGTCAGCACATCGCCGCCCTGAAAAGATCTGACACGGAGAAATCCCCCAACTGACCGGTGAAGGCTGGGAAAAGCAGTTTGAAGAGGTTCGCCCCGCCGATGCCGAAAGCGCGCTCACCAGACTGGCGGACATGCGGAAAGAGGAAGTGACGACGGAGCGCGCTTTCATAACAGATTCCGTATTCAGCAGCCTCCTCACAGCCCAAGTAGCGGCGTGCCCGTTTTCAGGGCAAAAAAACGCCATCACGGCGGTACAAAGAGGAATACTGTGACTCTTGCTTTTATCGCAGTAAGCCGGAGACTCAGGCCGGTTTTAATCGTAAAAAAGAGCAGCACGATAACAAGCGTAAGCGGGGAAAATATCGTTCTCATGCCAGGTCGCCTCAACAGGAACGGCTGTCCCGTCACCGAAACAAGAACCAGCCGTTTATTGGCAGAGTGTTTTCGCCACGTCATCCAATTCACGATCATAGCTTGCACGTTCTCCCGTGCTCAGAAAGCCTTGCTTCTGCACTAATCTGTCAACATCACGACGCACCACTTCGACACGCTGCCATAGTTTATCGGCTTTTGGCTGAGTCAGGACCCGGGCCTTACGTGCGGTACTGATATCCGCCTGCAGGATGTTAGAGCGCATGGAAATATGGGCCTGAAGCGGATCTGAAACAGATCCCCCCGCCTCGCCCTTAATCAGACGCTGTTCTTTGATATTACAGCCAGGATAACTGGGCGCGGTCAGAGCCGCATCTGACAGAAATGGAATCACAAGCAGGGAAAGAACCATCGTTTTCATCAGTATCTCCGGTAAAAAAACATTTTCAGCCAGCCGGACGTTTATCCGGCTGGCCGGCTGAAAAGAAGCAGTAAAAACCCTCCATCTTTCTTAGCGGGCTGAAGAATCAGCTCTCGTTCACAGGTTACGGCAAACGCGCCGGCTCCTGCAGGAGAACAGCCCGTTTTCAGCATGAAAGAAAAATGCGGCTCTGCAAGCCTGAACTCGCTGCAGAAGGCAAAAAATGGCTACTGTCCGGGAAACGAATACATTCAGGTGTCTCTATGGTCAATCATCAGTCCCTGCAGGAGGCATAACGGTTATCGGCCGTATTGCCGCGGGCGTAAGTCCGGAGGCACAGTTTTTTCCGTACCCGCCAGGCATCACGCTTTTAACATAACAGTGCTTACAGGCCCCGCTGTACGGCCTCTCAGCGCGATCCTGCAGCGAGAAGGCCGCTTACAACAGCCCTCCCCTGCCTGAACCCCGGAAACACTCCTAATGATTCTGGCATAATATTCGTAACCAATAAGCGCATACCCTGAATCACTTAAAAGTGTAACTCTCAGGGTGTGGATGACTATATCTGGCACAAAGCGGACATTTATTCCTTCAAATCTGACTGAGGCGATTTAACCCAGTCCTCAAGGATCAGATCCGGCACCCGCTCAAACTCCCGCGTATTATTCGTCACCAGTACGGCGCCAGCCGCGATGGCGTGTCCTGCAATTGCCGTGTCATTCGGCCCAATAGGTGTCCCGGCTGCGGCCAGTGCGACCTTGATTTCAGTCGTGGTATCCACTGCTGCGCGATCCCAGGCGAGAACGGCATCGAGGCGGGCGCAGAACGCGTCAACCAGCTGGGCATGACGCTGCGAGGCTTTCTTACCTACCGCACCGAAGCGCATCTCGGCATAGGTGATCGCCGACACCACGATACGGTGGTTACGCAGGACGGCCTGCTCCAGACGTTTCAGTACCGCTTCAGGCTGCTCGCGCATGATGAACGAGCAGATAGAGGTATCCAGCATATACGTTTTATTCACAGGTCAAATCGTCCTTCGTCGGTGACAACGTCCTCGCGCTTCGCCATAAAGTCCGGATCGGCTTTTTCGAGCTCAAGAAATGAACCCCATGTCGGCCGGACGGGACGCAGGATGATGCTGTCCCCCTCCCGGACGATCTCCAGCTCGCTCACTCCCTCAAAATCCAGATCGCGGGGCAGGCGGATGGCGCGGTTGTTACCATTTTTAAATATTGATACGGTTCGCATGGTGTTTCTCCCGATATTCGGACCTCTCCGAAAGGTGTTTATACGCCGGGTGTGCGCATATGCTCAGTATAGGCAGTAATTTAGCATTTGTATAGGGTAGGCATATGCATATGCTAGAGGTATGTGTGCGCATGGCTTATCGGATATGTGGCATATGGATATGTCAGGTATAGGGTCTCTTCTCTCATTTTCCGCTGAGATCCGAAAGCTGGTAGTTCCGAAACCGAGTAACACAGAAGACAAGAATGTTCCTCTGCCGGAGCATCGCAAAAGGGCTTTGAACGAAATTGTATGGTGCGAAACAACGTCGTGACGGCAGGATCAAGGGCCATTAACTCCCTGAGGAAAAAGCAGTAAAGAGAACACGTCAGGAAATTGAGATCAGCTTCAGCTGATCTGGCCCGCCAGGAAACGAAGCAGCGCACCGGTAATGAATGCTGGACAGTGGCCTGTGCCTTGCAGCCAATGTGAACGCCAAAATTGTTGGCCATCTTATATCACAGGCGCTTACAGTCGAGACAGACGCCGTTTTCTTACTCCGGGCCACGCTGTACATATGAAATTACTGATCCCATTGTGAAACTGGAAGCCCCATCAGCATCCGCAGTGTGTCAGTTCCGGTGGAGAGCGCTCAAAAACTCCGCAACAATCTGCCTCAGGATATCTGCCGGTACATTCTGAATATGTAGCTATGAAGCGAAGCGTATTCCATCGTTATGACGGAATACATTACTGACCCAAATAAATAATTACCTAAAAATAATATCTAATCCCTACCCTGAAACGATATTGTTCACGTTCGTACTGATCCCACCGATCAAGCCATGATACCTCGACATAAGGCTTCCACCGTGGTGTCAGGGTATAAGTCAGCTTGTTATTAAGCTCCCAGTTATGATCTTTCCCGTTTTTACTATGGAAATCATTAACATGAATAAAATAATCCGGCTCAAAAGTATAGGTCCATTCTTCATTAATTTTGAGGTTCCAGTACATAACAAACTGATGTGTGCTGTCCTTATTTTTACTACCACTAAGATCCACGCTATCATAGTTTTTATTATTGTATCGATATCTTAATGTGACATTAAAATCAGGCGTAAATTTATAGTTAAAATCAACATATGGCGATACAGTTGAACCATCGGTGTTGTCAGTGAGAATAAGCGCGGGTGAGACAGTGAACTCCGTGGTCGGCTTAAAAAGCGGATACCATCCTTCGAGCTCATTATAGCTGTGCTTAAACTGATCTAGTTTACCGGTATTGTAAGCATTAGTTAGCATAATGCCTGCACCATCATTAAAGTTATATCCCCCCCGCAGAACAAATTCATGCTGCTCTGAAGCGGTGTTAAAAGCTTCACGACCTTCAATCCACGCACCAGCCGCGAAGGCTGAAATAGGATGAATAGCGCTGATAATAAAAAGGAGAGGTAGGTTTACTTTCATTTTTATTCCTGAGATTTGAGCATTAGTTTTTGTGACGCCAGTCTTGTTGAAGGGCGGTATTAATATTAAAAGATAAGTTTTTATTTTATTGCCTTAACCTCTTCTCTTGCATTGTGTATTGATTCCTCAGTCGATAAAGATTTTTGTTTTCCTAAGAATTTAATCCCTGCAAGCGTGATTAACCACGCCACGCAGCCCATAACCATATATGTGGAGGCGAAGCCATGTTTGTCGTAAAAAAATCCCGCCAGTGGATTTATTGCTGTAATCCCGAGATAATTAAAGCATCCGAGTATCATATAAATGGTTCCGGTGAGACGCTTATCGAAATGCTCGGCGAGAAATTTAAAAATTGAAACCAGTAGCAGCGCCATTTCCAGCCCATAAAGCGGTTTAATGACAATTATCATCCAGGGATCAGTTGCAAGGGCAGACAGCACAAGACGGAGCCCAATAACAAATCCAGCAAGAAGAAGACCGTTGCGGGCTCCTATCCGGTTTACCAGAAAAGGGATTGAGAACATCAGCAAAAATTCACATGCTGACTGAACAAATCCCATATACCCCAGTACGGCATTACCTGTATGATGGTCGGTAAAGAACGTCACAAAATAACGTGGAAATTGTTGTTCTGCGCTTTGCATCATCCAGATAATACCTCCATAAAACAGCATCAGAACCCAGAAGCTGGCATGACGGAACAGCATACGGACATCTTTGCGGTTTACGGGATCTTTTCTTGATGCATTAACTGCCTGCCAGTCAATACCGTCGCCCTGTGTTTTAAGGGTAAAAAGAATGAGTAAAACAGCAACTGCACCACAGGAAGTAATGATGAAGTTAAAATGAGGATTGATATTAAATAATTGCCCGGAAAAAATAGAAGCGATCGCCCAGCCAAGAGACCCCCACATTCTGACCCGGCCGAATTCAAACCCGAATGCCCGGCTGTATCGGTCAGCATATGTTTCAAAAACCAGTACACCCGCCAGATAAGCTGTGCCCAGATACAACCCTCCGAGAAGCATGCCTAAAACCATGCTGGTCATCAACAGATACTGATATATATAGATAAAAAATGGAGCTGCGAATACCGAAGCAATAGCCACGCAGATTAACAGAGATTTTTTTAATCCAAGTTTATCCATGATGAAGCCAAACACCGGCTTTATTACGAGTGCAAACAGCGCATTTACAGACAGGGTATAGCCTATCTGTGTACTGGTAAAGCCAACATTATCTCCAAGCCAGATAGCCAGAAATGACCAAGTTGTTGACCATGAGAAATAAAAAAGGAACAAACAAATGCTTATCCGCATGTAAGCGCTTTTTGACGCTGAAGACATAGTTTTAATCTCCTTTTCCTTCCGGGAAACATTCGGTAGTTACCAGGGTTAACATACTTGGACGTATACTTTTTCCTGAAGAGATATCTCGTTGAATAGGTAACGCTTCCCAGCGCAAAAAATAAGATGGGGACGATTGGTACAGCTCAGGTATAATCTGCACTTTTGCCTCCGTATCAAGTCCTTCGTAGGGTATATAAAAACGTTCAGGAAGAGGTGAGACAGGTCCTGAATAAGTCTTTATGACATCCAGCGTTTCTGGATCCAGAAACCAGCTTCCACTCTCACCGGTGGATAATCTGAAATCGACAATAAGATGATGATCTTTTAAATAGGGCGCAGAGATAATGACATCAGGAGGAATTGAACCCATCCCACTAAATTCCCAACGAAATTCCCAGCCGCTGATTTGTTTTATCAGCCATTTATTCTCTTGCGGTCTGGCAATCCAAGCCTGAGAAAAACCTTTTTTATCATAACGGTGATAGGTAATTAACGGCTTACCTTTGGCACTGAAACCAATATTCTGGCTCATATTTATCAGCCCGTGTTTTACAGGACTGGCATCGATAATTTCATCTTTCTGCAAGGTGATTGGAACGGATAAACGATAACCGTCATGTGAATACCATTTGAATAGATCCGGACTGCATGCATATGAGAGATCATGGCAGGTTTCGCAATGGGGTGTATCTCTCCACATCCAGATCATGTGCCATTGATTATCCGGGCCAAATACGGGTAAACGGGCGTATGCATTTTTGAGGCCTTCACCACTTAATAATGGATTGTCCTGCAATCTGGTCCATTTGTTTTCATCTTCATTCCAGTGGTTATAGATATCGTCACCGTTTCCACTTTCTCCATCACGATAACGAAAAAAGAGTTCTCCATTTCTGCCATAAAAAAATAACGGATACGTGGCGCTGTCTTCCCGTTGTCCGGTCATTTCCCCCTGAACGAGGGAATGAATGTCGTAAGGTTTAGTTGAGTGGAACCAGACCATTTTATCTTTATGCATATTCCCCGAGAGATGTATATGTCCTTTATTATCCATTGCCAGAGTGAGGTAATTGTGACTATCGAATTCTGTTTGATGCATGAATCTTTTTTTCGGGTAACCACTGGCCTTTCGGATGACTTATTTTCCATCGCCCTTCCTTGATGTTCCTGCTTGCTACCGTTATGGAATGATTTTCATCATAATAAGCAACATATATTTTATCTTTCACCAGAAGTGCATATTCCACTGTGAAATCAGAGCAACAAGGTCCAATTTCAGATATTTTGGCTTCTTGATGTATTTTTAGCTTCATTGTAATTCCTCTATTTTACCTTGAAATCCTCCGTTGGATTAAATGTTATCCATTCATGAGGTTACCACTAGCAAACTGAACAATGCTTAAATAATAAAGCTTATCAGTTTATAAATTGTTAGCTACATCACAAAGAAAGTCTGATTGCTGTATTTTCTTTTCATTTTTTAGATATATTGTCCACCAAGAGTATTATATGTGTATTAAATTTAGTTTTGTTGTCTTTTTCTTGGGTGTTGACTAACTTATATATGAATCGGTATTTATTTAGTGGAGTCAGCATGAATAGATGCCGACGTAGTCGGTTCTAATCAGTGTCAGTCACGTCAAAAACGTGAAGTGTATTTTCCTGACTATTGTGATTTTGACATAAAATTAATAAAAATGGCAAAAATGCGAAGGTAACGTTAATTCATGTCCTATGTTTAGGGAGTGAATGAGTGAATATACGGGATGCACGCCGGACGATCTCCAGTTCTCTCATCCCCTCAAAATCCAGATCGCGGGGCAGACGGATGGCGCGGTTGTTGCCGTTTTTAAAAATTAAAACTGTGCGCATGGTTTTTCCTCATATGCTGAGTGTGCCAGGGAGTATTGTCGCATAGGTGAAGTATATGCCTTTAGGATTGGTTTGTATATGTTATACATATGCAGATGCCTAGCATATGGGTATGTATAACCTATCCTCTTTTTTCTCTTTTCACCGGAGATCCGGAAACCCTGAGTTCCGGATCTTCACCAAAGCTCGCGTCGCTCAGCGGCTCATAGGCACAATATGTGCCGCTCCGTCAGCTGCATTTTCTTTTATATATTGTTTTTATCCCCTGCTCCGTGACCGCCCGCCCGGTACCGGACAAGGGCGCTTTGCTTATTCCGTATGCGTGGTACACCTCCAGAAACCTGTGAATGAGAGAAAAATCGGATCACCTCCGAATCGGCATCCGGTAGTTTAATGTCGTGATTATATATCTGATTATTATTTCATTATGTGGAATTCCAAGTACGTCTTCGAGTACATTGAAGTGTTATACAAACGGGGCCGGTGCCGCAATACTTAGCACGTTTGCCTAAGGATAAAGGACAGCTCCTAAAATACGATTGTCATAGGTGTCTTGGGTTGAACAATTACCGGCAGGCATGCCCTGAGCCAGCCGGTATAGGTTTGTTGTAGAAGGCGACTAATTCCGCCTTAAAAGTGAGAACTTTTCTATAAATGCCCTGCTTCCATTGCTTCCAGCAGCGCAGTAATGTAGCCGTAGCAATAGCTGAAGGCGACGCCGACCGGATCGCGACCGCTGATGGTCGGCACATGGTCGGGCATAATCATCCACGGATAGCCCACTTCGCGATAGGTTTTTAACGACTGCACCATATCCATATCGCCTTCATCGGGGAAACGCTCCATAAAGGACAGTTTGCCGCCGCTGATATTACGGAAATGGACGTTGAAGATTTTCTGGCGCGAGCCAAACCAGCGAATAATATCGTCGATTTCGTCACGTGGGTTATCCAGCATTTCCGCAATAGAGCCCTGACAGAAATTCAGACCGTGGTATGGGCTTTCACGCATCGTCACAAATTTCTTTAAGCCTTCGACGGTGCCCAGCACGCGGGTTACGCCTTTATAGCCTGGCGGGGTGTAGGGATCATGAGGATGACAGGCAAGGCGCACGCGGTTGCTTTCGGCGACCGGGATCACCCTTTAAAGAAAATAGTCGGTGCGTTCCCAGTTCTCGTCTTCCGAAAGCTGCCCGGCAAGGCCGGGGGCCGCGTGATGATCAGCTTTATCCCAGCGCCAGGCTTCGTTGAGTGAGCCTCCGCGCCCGCGCTCCATCTCCGTACGCGGAATGCCGATCAGATTGAGGTTATATTTGGCGGCAGGAATACCTGCTTTACCGATATTCTCAATCATCTGACATACGTTATCGATTTGCCGGTCCCGATCGGGGCCCGCCAGCAAAATATCCGGATAGGAAGCTTCTTCGACCGGCCGTGACGACATCGGCAACTGGATCATGTCCAGTACCAGACTAAAACTTTCCACTTTTTCCCGGTGGCGCAGGATATCGTCTAGGGTCCAACTGGTGGGTTTGCCTTCAGGATCGGCGCAAATATGTTTGATACCAAGCTGTGCCCATACGCGAAAATCATCGTCCTCACGGGCGTCTACTTGTGTGCCAAGGTACATGCCGCAGGTCTCCTTATTTGTAGTGGCTCGCAATCGAAATCCCCCCGACTCGCAATCGGCGCAATTTTC
>NZ_JACVTW010000049.1:0-17762 GCF_016624785.1 Kosakonia sp. S42
CCATGCGCCCTCAGTTTTCGATCTGGTGTCTAACTTTAGGGGCGCATTACAAATAAGTAGTGGGAACCAAAGTGTCAGATATGCAGAAAAATGTGATTCCCGGCAGGCGTAAGGGCTGCCCTAATTATTCTCCTGAGTTTAAACATCAGCTCGTTGCCGCCTCCTGCGAACCCGGGATATCCATCTCAAAACTGGCGCTTGAAAATGGCATTAACGCCAATCTGTTGTTCAAATGGCGTCAGCAGTGGCGTGAAGGTAAACTCCTGCTGCCTTCGACAGACCTTCCCCAGCTACTTCCTGTAACACTCGACGCCCCTGCTGGACCACTGGCGGAGCAGTCAGAACTGCCAGCAGAAGAGCCGGAGACCCCCAATATCACCTGTGAGGTGGCATTCCGGCACGGAACGCTCCGCCTCAACGGAACTGTCAGCGAAAAACTCCTGACTCTTCTGATACAGGAGCTCAAACGGTGATCCCGTTACCAACAGGCACCAAAATCTGGCTGGTTGTCGGTATCACCGACATGCGCAACGGCTTCAATGGTCTCGCCACAAAGGTGCAGACGATGCTGAAAGACGATCCGATGTCCGTCCATGTCTTCATCTTACGGGGCCGCAGCGGCAGTCAGGTCAAACTGCTGTGGTCTACCGGTGACGGGCTGTGCTTGCTGACAAAACGGCTGGAGCGCGGCCGCTTCGCCTGGCCGTCAGCACGCGATGGCAAAGTGTTCCTGACGCCGGCGCAGCTGGCGATGCTGATGGAAGGTATCGACTGGAGACAGCCAAAGCGGTTGCTGACATCCCTGACCATGTTGTAGGCCTCTTTATCCTGGTCGACGCTGAATGAGCCTGGTAATATACCCGGTATGAACAGCTCACTTCCTGACGATATCGATGAACTGAAACGTCTCCTTGCCGAACAGGAGGCGCTGAACCGTGCCCTTCTGGAAAAGCTGAATGAGCGTGAACGCGAAATAGATCACCTGCAGGCGCAACTGGATAAGCTGCGCCGGATGAACTTCGGCAGCCGCTCCGAAAAAGTCTCCCGCCGTATCGCGCAGATGGAAGCCGACCTTAAGCAGTTGCAGAAAGAAAGCGATACCCTTACCGGTCGGGTGGATGACCCGGCCGTGCAGCGCCCGCTGCGGCAGACCCGTACCCGCAAACCGTTCCCTGAATCACTTCCCCGCGACGAAAAACGGCTGCTGCCGGCAGCGTCATGCTGCCCGGAATGTGGTGGTGCGCTGAGCTACCTGGGTGAGGATGCCGCCGAACAACTGGAGCTGATGCGCAGCGCCTTCCGGGTTATCCGGACAGTACGTGAAAAGCATGCCTGTACTCAGTGCGATGCCATAGTGCAGGCCCCCGCGCCTCCGCGGCCCATCGGGCGGGGTATAGCAGGACCGGGGCTGCTGGCCCGAGTGCTGACCTCAAAGTATGCAGAGCACGTGCGACGTGAAGTCGCCTGAGTAATTGTTTCACAGGAGCAATCCTGAAGAGAAACCTGATGTTCCGTCATCAGTAGCCTACCGGCACATGCAGGACGGGTAACGGTTTTGTGTGAAGCTGCCGGGACAACGAAATCGGGTCTTTGGACCGTGCTGACACTGCGAAGTGAAAGCATTACCTGCCAGCATCAGACGGGTACGGAGCCAGGCTGAGTGGTATGACCAACATAAGTGAACTGCTGATAAACATCGTTACGAACAACAGGCCAAAGATGCTGAAAGGCCTGAACCAAAAGGTATGTGGATGGTTATTCTTGAGTGTTCTGGGAATACACGGACATGATATCCACCGGTGGATAAGCAGGGTCTACCCCACTTCGTTACTCAGGGGAAACACGGTAAACCCGTACCACTGCCCTGTCGGGCAGACGAACCGTAAGGAACGTTGTTGGTGATGCGGGCAGAGGATGGCGGAAAAAGCGAATGCTCTGCTGTAATGGTGGAGATAAGGGTTCAGAATTTGCCCTGTCCCGAAAGGGAGCAGACTTCCGCCGGGTCTTTAATCGTTTGAAATACATGTAAAACTTCCAGACAGGAGACCTGCAAGATGAGTACCAGCACAGGGGTATCTGCGATCTCCCATCCGGAGGGATGGCACGCCATTCAGTGGCGTCATCATCACCGACAGGTGCGGAAGTTACAGGTACGAATAGCGAAGGCAACGTCGGACAAGCAATGGCGCAGGGTCAGGTCCCTGCAACGTATGCTGGTCCACTCGTTTTCTGCAAAAGCGCTTGCAGTTAAACGAGTTACTGAAAATCCCGGGCGCAGAACGCCGGGAATCGACAGGCAAACGTGGAGCACACCGGAAAGTAAATGGAAGGCAATATTCCAGTTGAGTAGAACCGGATATAAACCGCTTCCTCTCAGAAGAATATATATTCCCAAATCTAACGGTAGATCCCGCCCACTTGGGATCCCCGCTATGCGGGACAGGGCTATGCAGGCATTGTGGCTGCTGGCTCTTGAACCGGTAGCTGAGAGCACATCTGACCGTAACAGTTATGGGTTCCGTCCGTTAAGAAGTACTGCGGATGCAACCGGTCAGATTTTTATCTGCCTGGGCAACAGGAACACGGCAGAGTGGGTACTGGACGGAGATATTAAAGGTTACTTCGATAATATCAGCCACGACTGGCTGCCCGAAAATATCCCAATGGACAGGCAGATACTCAGGAAATGGCTGAAGGCCGGATTTATGGACAAAGGGATCCTCTATGCCACAGGCAGTGGCACGCCACAAGGCAGCCCGATTTCACCGGTGCTGTCAAATATGTGTCTGGACGGTCTGGAACAGAAACTGACAGAGCAGTCCGGTCAGAAGAATACTGCCCCAGCCAGAAGACACAAAGTCAACTATGTGCGTTTTGCTGACGACTTCATCTGTACAGGCAGCTCCCGGGAGCTTCTTGAAGAAAAAGTTAAGCCACTTATTACTCAGTTTATGGCTGAACGTGGATTAACATTATCAGAAGAAAAAAACATCATCACCCACATAGATAATGGATTCGACTTTCTTGGACGAAATATCAGGAAATACAATGGCAAACTGTTAATCAAACCGTCAAAGAAAAACCTGAAAAATCATCTTGATAAAGTGAGAACCATCATAGAGAAGAATCAGATGGTTACAGCCGCGCAGTTGATCATCATGCTCAACCCGGTAATCAGAGGGTGGGCAAACTATCACCGCAACATTACTATATTGACAATCAAATATGGCGAAAAATCTGGCAGTGGTGTAAACGGCGCCACCATAATAAAGGATCAGGATGGGTCTATCGAAAATATTTTAGATATTCCAGAACTGGTACATATCGGTGGTTATTCTGCGGAAAAGATCGGAACGGCAAAATATGGGAACTCATGTTAAGCAGTTCGATCCCGATAAGCAGGCACGTCAAAATCAGATCGGAAGCTAATTTTTATAATCCTCGTTGGGAAACCTATTTTGAGCGACGTCAGGACAAGATTTGGGCGGAATCTCAGAAGGGTAAGAGAAAGGTAACAGCAATATGGCACAGGCAAAATCATATCTGCCCGGTATGTGGTCAGCGATTTACTAAAGAAACCGGATGGCATATTCACCACAAAGTGATGAAAATACTGGGTGGAGGAGACGAGCCTGACAATCTGATGCTGTTACATCCCAACTGCCATCGACAACTCCACAGTAACGAGGCCGGCTCTCCTGAAAGAGAGTTTATAAAGGCTTGAGCGGTGTACCGGGAAACTGGTACGCACCGTTCTCAGGGGAGGATGGTTCAGTAATGAACTGTCCTTACCCGACACCCCGCTGTATCGCCAGTCTGAAATATATAGCTCACTCCTGTCAGGCTGGGTGGATGCGTGCTGCCGGTTACTGTCACCGCTGGAAGAGGCACTTCGGAACTATGTGCTGACTGACGGCAAGCTCCACGCCGATGACACGCCCATCCCGGTGCTGTTGCCAGGTAATAAGAAAACGAAGACCGGGCGGTTGTGGACGTACGTTCGTGACGACCGTAACGCCGGGTCAGAGCTGGCGCCGGCGGTGTGGTTCGCTTACAGCCCGGACAGAAAAGGCATCCATCCGCAGACCCATCTTGCCGGCTTCAGCGGTGTGCTGCAGGCGGATGCGTACGCCGGGTTCAACGAGCTGTACCGCAATGGCCGGATAACGGAAGCCGCCTGCCGGGCTCACGCCCACCTGAAGATCCACGATGTGCACGTCCGCACCCCGTCAGCAGAAAGCGAAACCGCTGTTGAAATCCCTGGAAAGCTGGCTGCGTGAAAAGATGAAAACCCTGTCGCGACACTCGGAGCTGACAAAAGCGTTCGCGTACGCACTTAACCAGTGGCCGGCACTGACGTACTATGCGGAAGATGGTTGGGCCGAAGCAGACAACAATATCGCTGAAAATGCCCTGCGGACGGTCAGTCTGGGTCGTAAAAACTTCCTGTTCTTCGGTTCTGACCATGGTGGTGAGCGGGGAGCACTGCTGTACAGCCTGATCGGAACGTGCAAACTGAACAGCGTGGATCCAGAAGGCTACCTCCGCTATGTGCTTGACGTCATCGCCGACTGGCCGATCAACCGGGTCAGCGAACTGCTACCCTGGTGCATCACACCGCCAACTGAATAACACATCCCCGTCAATACGGCCCTCGATGTACGCTTACGATAAAACACTCCATCGCGCACCAAAAGATAGAAATCAGAAAAGGGAAGAATGAGCAGTTCAGTGCCTACTTCGCAGGCAGACAATTACAGGTGTAGAGGTTACGGAGCCCGTCAAAGCGTCAATGGAATATACCGACGTCCAGAAAAAACTCGATGTACTGGCCTCGGCTGACAAGCTTGGTAATGTCGCGGAAGCATCACGCCTAAGCGGCGTATCCCGCGATACAATTTACCGCCACAGGCGACTTCTTAAAGAAGGTGGAAGCAATGCACTTAAACGGAAAGAGACGCCTAATCTGAGGCATAAAAACTGCACAGCGCTCAGCATTGAGAATACGGTTGTACAATTCTCCATCGAACATCCTCATTCTGGTCAGCAAAAAATCGCCCTAAAGGTGAAGGCTGAGCACGGTATGGACATCAGTCCCGGAGGCGTTCGCAATATCTGGCTTCGCCAAAACATGAACACGACGGCTTTATGTGTTGCCAGAGCAAAATTAATAAACCAAATGGCCTGATAGGCGTTTGATTGATAGATCTATGAGGAGTTGGTATTCTGGTTGCGTCAAAATCGCTTGGTAATTATACCGTCAGTATCCCTTGGTAATCACAGATTTTCAGAAGCTGGCGTAAAAAAAGTAAACTTTTTATCAGGTTTCGCTGAGTACAAAGGTGATCACTTTACGCAACATGTCCCTGTCAAGGGACTCTCCGAATGACGGATTTCGTACCGACCGTACAGCCATCCCTTCGAGTAAGGAGGTAATGATTTCGCATTTTGAGATAACTTCTTCAGACACACCCCCCAGAATGTCATAGAAATCCTGAAAAACGTCTTTATCATATCCCTGAATTAAGCACGCTATAGATGCATTACGGGATACCTCGGCTGATATTTCCATTTTGAGCGCCGCGGTTCCTCTGTCTAAAAAACGTTGCTCATCCCCCAGCGTAGCATCGACAAGTGCTTCAATAGCGTTTTTAGTTTTCATCGAGGATTTCACATTGGAGATATACGTTTCAATCTGACTTCTGTCTCTGGCCACTATTGCCTCAACAATCCGCTCCTTACTTCCAAAGTAATGATAAATATGACCAGAGCTCATTCCTGCTGCGGTAGATATTTGTGACATGCTGGTTTTATGGAACCCCTGAAGTTTAAAACATTCAACTGCAGCCTCAAGGACCTGCTCTTTGCGTCTTGTTGCTATATCAGAATCGCCGTTATTTTTTTTTATAGACATACCTGAACCCTAATGCATTGAGGATAATTTAATAAAGGGGAGTACGATCAGCTTTGTCAATAAAATTAGACATTTAACCACATAAGTAGTTGAAAAAAATATATTCATATCTCTTGATCCGACATGCAGATTAACATCAATTCCTGTCTGTATGGAGTAATATTTACAAATTTGTCAATAGCTTCGCATTTACTAAAAGTAGAATCAATACTTTACATTATTAGGTTGGTCGTTCAACCTACTTACGCTATGCAGCATAGTATATACGGTTAATCCTACACTAGGAAAAGGCTGGTCAACCAGCCAAGATCACAATCCGAGATAAAAAATGCATTCTTATCAAGAAGTCACAACTAGAAAAAAACTTGTCAATCTCTTTAACCTGACGTTGATGATTGGCGCTACAAACCTCCTGAGCGCTTGTGATGAAACACCTGCTTCCACGCCTGCTGCAGAACCTCCAATGGTGGGTGTGTATAAAGTTGAGCCCAGTAATGTCCGCATGTTTACGGAATTGCCAGGACGCACCAGTGCCTATTTGATCGCGGAGGTAAGACCGCAGGTAGGTGGCATTTTATTGAAGAGGAATTTCACTGAGGGGTCGGATGTAAAAGAAGGACAAACTTTATATCATATTGATTCAGCTACCTACAAGGCAACACTCGCCAGTGCTGATGCGAATCTGGAGTCTTCCAGATCATTATACACCAGATACAGCAAACTTGCCGCATTAAATGTCGTAAGCCAGCAAAATCTTGATGATGCTAAATCGCAGTATCTGCAGGCAAAGGCAAACGTGGACAATGCAAAAATTAATCTGAATTACACTGAAATTAAATCTCCGATTTCGGGAAGGATCGGACGTTCCAATGTAACCCAAGGAGCTCTGGTCACGGCCGGGCAAACAAATGAATTAGCGACAGTGCAGCAGTTGGATCCGATTTATGTTGATATTTCACAACCTGCATCTGCCCTTGTTCAGTTACGTGAGGATCTGGAAAGTGGTCACCTTAAAAGCGATGATGAAGGACGGGCAAAAGTCAGCCTGAAATTTGATAACGGCACAAAATACAAACAGTCCGGCACGCTTCAGTTCTCAGAAATCAGCGTCAATGAAAGCACCGGATCAGTAACCCTGCGGGCAGTATTTCCTAATCCTGACGGCATTTTATTGCCCGGCATGTTTGTGCGGGCGCAACTGCAACAGGGGATCAGGGAGAACGCTATTCTTGTTCCACAGAGAGGAGTGACGCGTGACACACAAGGTAAAGCGATCGCATTAGTCGTGGATGCTGACAACGTTGTGCAACAGAAAGACCTCTCCACGAATCAAAGCATTGATGGGAACTGGCTAATCAGTGCCGGCCTCAAGCCCGGTGAGCAGGTCATTGTCGATGGTTTACAGAATGTAACCCCTGGAATGATTGTTAAGCCTGTTCAGGCTGCAAAAAATTCGTCCGAAGGCAGTTCATCTAAAAATACAGAACACAAAGATAATGCGGATATTTAAGGGAGCAGCATGTCCAAATTTTTTATAGATCGGCCTATATTTGCATGGGTAATTGCTTTGATTGTGATGATTGCAGGTGCCCTTGCAATTTTAAAGCTGCCCGTTAACCAATATCCCGATGTTGCACCACCGGCAATCGGTATAACGGCGTCCTATCCAGGTGCATCTGCACAGACTGTTCAGGATACGGTGACGCAGGTTGTTGAACAGCAACTGAATGGCCTTGATGGGTTACGATACATTCGCTCTGAGAGCAATTCAGATGGCAGCGTAAATATTGTTGTGACCTTTGAACAGGGTGTTGACCCGAATACAGCGCAGGTTCAAGTTCAGAATAAACTGCAGCTTGCCACGCCGATGCTCCCTCAGACTGTTCAGCAATTGGGCATCCGTGTCTACAAGTATCAGATCAACTTTATGTTGGTAGCCACTCTGATTTCTGAAGATGGTAAACTGGATAACAATGCACTTGGCGATTTGATTGTATCGCAACTTCAGGATCCCCTTAGCCGTACTTCAGGCGTAGGCGACTTCTATGTCCTGGGTGCTCAGAATGCAATGCGGGTCTGGCTGGATCCTATCAAGTTAAACAATTATAAGTTGATGCCCAGTGATGTCATGGCTGCTATAGAGGCTCAAAACGTCCAGGTATCCTCAGGACAGTTAGGGGGCCGTCCGTCGGCTAATACTTCAAGATTGAACGCAACTGTCATTGGTAAAACGTTATTTACTAAAGCTTCGCAGTTTGAAGGAATACTGCTCAAAGTTAATTCGGATGGCTCACGTGTTTTATTAAAAGACGTCGGAAACGTCATGCTGGGATCGGATAACTATGATTTTAATGCCAGGCTGAATGGGCATCCCAGTGCGGGTATTGCACTGCGTTTAGCCACTGGTGCTAACACTATTGACGCAGTCAGCGCCGTGCGTTCGACCCTGGAGCAATTATCTAAAACGCTGCCTCCGGGTGTTAAGGTAGTCTATCCATACGATACCGCTCCTGTTGTAAAAGAGTCTATTAAAGGCGTAGTCCATACATTGGTTGAAGCTATCGTATTGGTTTTCTTGATCATGTTCCTCTTCCTTCAGAACTGGCGTGCCACGTTAATTCCGACGTTAGCTGTGCCCGTCGTTTTACTCGGTACTTTTGGCATCATGTCCGCATTCGGATTCACTATCAACATTCTGACGATGTTTGGTCTGGTGCTGGCGATAGGACTGCTGGTTGATGATGCAATCGTGGTCGTGGAAAACGTCGAGCGAATTTTATCTGAAGAAGATATCTCACCGGTTGAAGCAACCAGAAAATCTATGGATCAGATTTCAGGTGCGTTAGTCGGTATCGGTCTGGTTTTATCAGCAGTATTTATACCTATGGCGTTTTTCGGTGGATCCACGGGTGTGATTTATCGTCAGTTTTCTTTAACTATTGTTTCTGCGATGGCGTTATCCGTACTGACTGCTCTGATATTCACGCCTGCACTCTGTGCAACGCTGCTGAAGCCTGTTGATAAAGACTATCACATTAAAAAGGGCTTTTTTGGCTGGTTTAACCGCGTATTCGAAAAAAATGCGCGCAGGTACGAAAATGGAGTTTCTCGTGTTATTGCAGGCAAGCGTCAGTATTTATTACTGTTTGTGTTGATAGTTATTGGCTTAGGAATACTGTTCCCCAGATTGCCGACATCTTTTTTACCTGACGAGGATCAGGGAACGATGGTCGTTCAGGCTGAGTTACCTCCGAATGCAACGATGGATCAGACCGATGCAGTACTGGATAAGGTACAGAAATATTTTGCCAATCAGGAAAAAAACAATGTTCAGGCGGTGTTCGCAGTCAGTGGGTTCAGCTTTGCCGGACGTGGGCAAAACTCTGCGCTTGCCTTTGTGCAGCTCAAGCCATGGAATGAGCGTGAGGATACCGTTTTTGATCTTCAGCACCGGGCTATGAACTACTTCGATACAATAAAAGAAGCCAGAGTAATGGTGTTTGCACCGCCGGCCATTATGGAACTTGGCAACGCCACTGGATTTGATGTTTTCCTTCAGGACTTCAGCGGACACAGCCATGCTGAACTGATAAAGGCGAAAGAAAAAATCCTTACTGAAGCAGCTAAAAATCCGGCTCTCAGTCTGGTGCGTGCAAATGGTAAAACAGATGAACCGCAATACAAAATCGAAATCGATGATGAAAAAGCAAGCACTCTCGGTGTAAACTTGGATGACATTAACACCACCATGTCGACTGCGTGGGGTTCGTCTTTTGTAAATAACTTTTTGGACCGTGGACGTATCAAGCGTGTTTACATTCAGGGGCAGCCTCAGTCCAGGATCACTGAGAAGGATTTCAACCAGTGGTACGTGAGAAATTCATCCGGTGAAATGGTTTCATTTGCTTCCTTCGCTTCAGGAAAGTGGGAAATAGGTTCACCTAAACTGGAACGTTACAACGGCGTTCCTGCTGTTGAAATTCTCGGCCAGCCGTCACCAGGCTACAGCTCAGGCGATGCCATGGCTGCTATGGAATTCATTGCGAAAGATTTGCCTTCCGGGATGAAATTATCCTGGACTGGTCTTTCCTACGAGGAAAGATCCTCTGGTTCACAGGCTCCGGCTCTGTATGCGCTGTCAATCATAGCTGTCTTCCTGTGCCTTGCAGCGCTCTATGAAAGCTGGTCCGTACCCTTCTCTGTAATACTGGTTATTCCACTGGGCGTAATTGGTACCGTGCTTGCCACGATGATACGCGATCTGGAAAACGATGTTTTCTTCCAGATTGGTTTATTAACGACGGTGGGGCTTTCTGCCAAGAACGCAATTTTAATCGTCGAATTTGCCAAGGAACTATATGAAAAAGAGGGAAGAACTTTATCTCAGGCAGCCATTGAGGCAGCACGTCTTCGGTTGAGACCGATTATCATGACGTCTTTAGCATTTACAATGGGAGTCATTCCTCTGTTAATTTCCAGCGGTGCAAGCTCAGGAAGTAAACATGCAATAGGCACAGGAGTAGTGGGAGGTATGGTGACGGCTACGTTCCTGGCTATATTCTTCATACCTCTTTTCTACGTTTTAGTGAACAGTCTTAAAAAACGTAAAAATAATACTGATACATAAAATATGTTTTGGATTTGCTGGCAGAAAGATATCTTGCTGCTAGCAAAATAGTTCTCTGCTAATCTTAACAAGAATTTAGAGCGAGGGTGTTTATGCTGCCAGCTTATTCGAATATCACTGTTTTTTTTAATGCCTCTCCTGAGGGATTACGTGTGCTTGCCAAATCAGGTGTATTTGCAAGTATACAGAAATCTCATTTAATA
This sequence comes from Kosakonia sp. S42, assembly GCF_016624785.1. Lineage (NCBI taxonomy): Bacteria > Pseudomonadati > Pseudomonadota > Gammaproteobacteria > Enterobacterales > Enterobacteriaceae > Kosakonia > Kosakonia sp. S42. Next base: position 10,745 of record NZ_JACVTW010000049.1, read on the forward strand.
GGCGTGACGTCAATGCGTTATGACACTGGATTCCCGGAAGAATCGTTTTCAAAAGGAGATGTCATCATTGAGGTGATAAAAAAACATCGGCGGGCTACCGCTGGTAAATTACTGGAATTACATCAAGGTATACAGGATATTTCCGTTAAACTCGGGGTGCAGACTGAACTTCGCGTTATCCCGTCTACTGAGGATAATAAAAATGCAATTCAGCACGCATTATACAGTGACCTGGTTATTTTTAATTATCCATGTATGAGTGGATTACCGGAAGGAATGACGATTAGTTCGTTCCTTTCTTATTCAGGTCTACCGATAATTGTCGTTCCTGACAGCTGGCAGGGAGAGGAAAAGGAGATGGGGAGAAAAGTGACCATTGCATGGAACGGCAGCCGACAGGCGTGGCGAGCCGTATCTGACTCTCTTGCAATTTTAGTTAATGCTGAAGAAGTTCAGTTACTGATTGTGGATGCTCATCAAAGCCAGGGAATTCATGGTGAGGATCCCGGCACTGACATGGCTGCTTATCTTGCACGTCATGGCGTCAGGATAGACCTGGTCAACGTCGAATCAGACAGAAAAGAGATTGCAGAAGTCATTTTAGAACATACGGTCACTCATGGTTCAGATCTGTTGGTGATAGGTGCGTGGAGCCGGCCTCGCCTGTCAGAACTGATTCTTGGCGGTACCACTAACAGCCTTTTTAAAAAGGCCAGGCTGCCCCTGTTCATATCCCGCTGACTGAGGGTCAACTTGGTCAGAAAAGACAAGAAAGAAGCTACAATATAATTAAGGCAGCAGAGGAATGATATTGAGAACACGGTTTTAATCTGGGTTCTTATGATATGGTAGCTAAAAAAAGAAAAATATACCCGTGGAGCTATTTACTGGTATTTTAAAGATAAAAATGAGCTGCTTTCCCATGTGATTCAGAGTTTTAGGTGGCTTTTAATTACCGAGTTTAAAGAGCTGTCATGTTCTGAATGCTCTTCAATATTGAAAAACGGGGTAGTGCTTCCAATTAATAGAACATGTATTTTCAATGAATGCTCCGATGATTTTTTCATGAAGCTCTACGGAGCGTGAGAGGCAGATGGTTCTTCGGGCCAGGCGTTTGATTCGGGTTCCCAGCATCAGGTTGTTGCGCCCAGTGCGCTGAGTAAAAATCCTGCCGGTCAGATGCTTATCCTTCAGCACCTCTCTGGCATAACTCCCCCAGTCGTCGCTGGTTATCATGCCAGTGTTAAAAAGTGTGAGCAGTGCCAGTAATTCGCGACAGGTTTCATCGGTTCGTGGGCCAGAAGTGTAGGCCAGTACACCACCGGTTTTTGTGTTGTATGCGTACCAGACCAGTGCTGCCGGGCTTTACTGCCGACAAATCTCCATTGCCCGTCAGGTTCACAGATAAGCGTGACATCAGCATGGGCTGCCGGGGATGACGTTATTCGTCGTGGCGGGAGTTTTTTAAAGTGCGAATGACGGTGTTAATGCCGGCTTTCAGTGTCCTGCGGTATCACGAACTCCGGCCCCGTTGAAGGCCATTTCGGTGATCTGCTCTTTAACTCCCGGTTTACGGGCCCCGTAAGAGTAAGTGAGCTGAAACACGCGGTGGCAGTCACGGCAGCGAAACCGGTGATGTTCTTCAGGGTTCCGGCCATAACGGTAAACCCGGGCGGACTGACAACGGGGACAATGAACGGTAACGCTGGCCATGAGTGAACCCTGAAACCGGGCATTATACATCATATTCAACCAATTAGAGGCATTACCTGATTTCTTTCATTCAGAAAGGATGGTGAAGTTATTTATTCGTGCTCAAAGATATTAATAAGTCGGTCCTGAGGAGCCTGAACATAGAGCCGACAACCCCATAGTCCGTTGACATGATCATATTCCACAAACAGATTGCCTTCCTGAATGCGAGGAAGCACTTCGTTGAGATTATCGATCTTAATGGAAAGATCAGGAAAAGCGATCCTGGTCACTATCACTGGCAAAACTGACTTGCGTTCTCATTTATTTATCACCGGTATAGGTGCTAATCCAGCCATGATCCATAACGAGATCAAATTCAAGGATTTTATGATAAAAATCATCTATTCTGTTCGGATTTATTATCATAAAAATAGCAACAATTCGTTTAACGTTCATGTAACGGTTTTTTAAAAAATAGTCGAGGTGAATACGATGAGACGTCACAAACTTATACTGCAAATATAATGCAGGATTAAACATTCGTCAAAAACCGTTTGTAGTATATTATCTGTTCTTTTTTTTCATAAAGTAGTAGAAACATCTAACAACGGCTCGGAAATGTTCAACTTATTCGTGGCGATTCACAATAATGCATTACTTCGGGGAATTATGAAAATTGTTGCCGTGACTGCCTGCCCAACTGGTATTGCTCATACGTATATGGCAGCGGATGCACTACAAAAATCTGCTAATACGCTGAATATCAAAATTAAGATAGAAACTCAGGGGGCTATGGGGGTGGAGAATATGTTGACCGCAAAAGACATTGTTGCTGCAGATCTGGTACTGATTGTTTCAGATATTGATATTGCACAAAATGAGCGTTTCGCGGGTTGCAACGTTTTGCATATCCCGCTGGAATCTGTACTGCTGGATGCAAAAACAGCACTCTACAAGGCTATTCGACATGCTTAAACGTGAACTCACATTTTATTGCCAGCGTAATTTCACCCTATTGCATATCCGCCAGTTAAAAAAATTGGAAGCGATGTTTCGATCACGAATTTGGTTTATTAATATTACGCTTGGGATGCAGTCTGAGGTTGATAAAGTATTCACCTTGTTGCAAGTATCGGGACGTTTAGGGGATTTATGTCAGTTGGCGATTGAAGGTAACGATGCTGAGTTAGCTCATATGGTATTAATGTCCTGGGTTGTCGAACACAGCGAGTGCCTGACGAAAAAAAGGGAACACGTCGATATAGCGCGTCAGCGACTAAAGGCGTATTTTCCCGAATTGGTTTTTTCTCCCGGGAGCATTTTGCAACGAGTTAAACCAATGACGAAAAGCACGTGCTTGCAACATATCAGCGCCTATACTGAGGCGTATTTATCAGCATCTCCCGAGATATTGACCCAGGCACTGGAGGAGCGAGAGTCGGTTTCTGCGACCATTTTGCGAGCAGGTATTGCGGTACCACACACGGTAAACGACTGTGTCCGCCGACCCTGTTTGACGGTATTATGTTGTCATGAACCAGTGAATTGGGGATCATCGCTGGGGGCTGTCACACGGATAATTTTACTGGCTGCACCACCCAGGCAGCGACAACAATTACGCCCTTTCTCCTTGCTGGTTCAGTCCCTGTTGAATGACGTTATCTACGAAGCGCTGATGCGAACCGCTCATAATCCATCACTCTATGCTATTCTGGTGGAGTGTGTTGTACGTCGGGCTGACTCAGCTCGCGATACTGTGAGGGAGTAAGACCAGTTTTTTGTTTAAACACCCGACAGAAATAATTAACGTCATGATAACCGCATCGGGTAGATATTTCTCCTAAGTGAAATCGATATTTATTGAGCATAAATTTTGCCCGTTCCAGACGTACCCAACTAATATAATCTGTTAGTCTCATATGGCCTTGCTGACGAAAAATACGAGATAAATGGCTTGCGGAAATATTAAATCGTTCAGCAATGCTTTCACGGGTGATAGTTTTTTGGAAGTTTTCCTGTATGTATATGCAAATACTATGGTAAACATCTGTACCACGGGGGCTAATATTATCTGATTCAGTTAACAACTGTCGGGAATAGCTCAATAAAGCCAACAGTAAATATCTATCCATTGGGTAACTGATACTTTCTTGGGATAGCATATTTAGTGATGACACAATCGAATCCAGTGCTCGACCTGTGCAAGCCTGAACACTGTGTTTTTGAACGTCAAAAAAACCAGATTGCCCCTGTTGCTTGTTGACAAGGCTAAAACCGATCTGTCGCTTGCCAAATAATAAACTCAATACGGAGCAACTACGATCCCATTGTGGCTTATTCCAGGCATTGGGTGGAATATAAAGCATATCACCGGCCTGTATATTCACCTCATTATTACTATTATGAGGGCGGTAAATTTGATTGGTATATCTCCCGCTAAAAACTAACTCAAGGCGAGGAAAATTTACCTGGTAGCTGAACTTAGGAGGTGTTCCTCTATCAGAGGCGAACCAAATTTTCCCTCGAAAAAAATGCTCATCCAGGGCGTTGTCAATCAGCTGCGCAAAGATTTGGCTCATATTCTCTCCGTGTTTTTATGACGTTAACAGCGTACTTGCACAGGTACAGAACATGTCACCCTGATCCAGTTGATATGGATAACACATTATATGGGTTTTATTATTACCTTTTTTATGAAGATGGCTATCTGAATTTTAAGTGAAAAATACCACAGCTTTTCGGAGAATAGCACAGTTAGAAATGAGATTAAGATCACATCCTTGTTGTGATGCAATAAAAGTCCAGCTAGCGCATCAAAGTTCATCTATACCGGTCAGGGCGAGCAGGAAATACTGTGTGACAGTAAAACACCATTAACTTCTGTACCGACCAGAGAATAATAATGATCACATCACTGACAACCCCCCAGCTTATTTGTCTGTCACTGACAGCTGAAACTAAAGAAGCATTATTCGACGAGATGGCGAGTATGCTCGCTGCCGATGGTGCCATTAACAACAAGCAACAATTTTTGAAGGATGTATGGAGCAGGGAAAACCTGGATTGTACCGGGTTTGAGCAAGGCGTAGCGTTGCCCCATGCGAAAAGTTCTGCCGTCGTGCGTCCGGCATTGGTGGTTGGCGTTAGCCCCAAGGGAATAGAGTATGGCGCAGAGGATAGCCTGCCCACGCAATTGATTTTTATGATTGCTTCGCCTGAAGGAGGAGCCAACCAGCATATTGAGGTGCTTGCCGAACTCTCAACACGTTTACTGGAGCCGGGATTTATTGACCAGATGAAAAATGTATCCAGCAAAGAGGAGGCGATGTTATTGCTGGAGAAAGGAACTGAATTACCTAAGCCGAAATCAGCCCCGCAGCCAAAGCCTGCGGTAGCCTCCGCTCCGGAGCCTGGTGGGTATTTATCTGCCCTGAAACAACATTTGTTGTTCGGCACTTCCCACATGATCCCCTTCATTGTTGCAGGCGGTGTTTTACTCTCCCTGTCCGTGATGCTTAGTGGAAAAGGTGCGGTCCCGGATAGTGGTTTCTTAAAAGATATGGCAGCGATGGGGATTGCCGGGCTGACGTTATTTACCACTGTTTTGGGAGGATATATTGCTTATTCCTTGGCGGATAAACCGGGCCTCGCGCCGGGTATGATTGGTTCCTGGGTCGCGGTTCAGCAATACCATACTGGTTTCCTTGGAGCGATATTAGTGGGCTTTATTGCTGGTTTTACCGTCCGACAGCTTAAACGGATCCAATTACCTGAAGCCATGAGGTCTTTGGGCTCCATCTTTATCTATCCTTTAATGGGAACCTTCATTGTGTGCGGCATTGTCATGTGGGGTATTGGTTCGCCAATTTCCGCTTTGATGAATGGATTGAATGGATGGCTCTCTGGCATGGCAGGGTCGGGTAAGATCCTTTTGGGTACCATTCTGGGGGGAATGACTGCTTTCGATATGGGAGGCCCAATCAACAAAGTGGCGACCCTTTTTGCTCAAACTCAGGTTAGCACCCAACCATGGTTAATGGGGGGCGTAGGGATCGCTATCTGTGTGCCGCCTTTAGGTATGGCGTTGGCCACTTTCATGTCGCCAAAAAAATACAAACGGGAAGAGCGTGAGGCGGGTAAAGCTGCCGTGATCATGGGAATGATCGGTATTAGCGAAGGAGCTATCCCCTTTGCTGCTGCCGACCCGGTACGCGTGATCCCGGCTATTGTTGTCGGTGGGATTGTCGGCAACGTGACGGGATTCATGATGCACAGTATCAACCATGCGCCATGGGGCGGCTGGATTGTGCTGCCTGTAGTTGAAGGTAAATTGGGTTACATTTTTGGGACATTGCTAGGAGCGTTGACAACGGCTATTATTGTTAACTTGCTGAAGAAGCCTGTTGTCGAAATTGATAACACAGAACCAGAAGTGATCTATTCCGATAGCACCGCTGCGGAAGGTGAGGCTGAGGTCCTGGCTATTACAGCCTGTCCATCCGGCGTAGCGCACACTTTCCTTGCGGCTAAAAGCCTTCAGAAAGCGGCAGCCAAAAAGGGGATTAAAATCAAAGTTGAAACCCAGGGCGCCAACGGTGTTGTCAATCGCATCACGGCAAAAGATATCGCCAACGCCCGCTATGTCATTCTTGCCCATGATGTGGCCGTTAAAGACATCGAGCGTTTTAAACACATCGAGGTAGTCGATGTCCGTACCAAAGATGCTATTCACGACCCGGAAAGTTTGCTGACGCATTAACCCTTGAGTAACGGGCAAGGATGCCCGTTTGACTGCATCCTTGCTAGAAAGGCCGCGTAGTTTTGGGAACCAAAAAATTAGAAGCGGTCGTTTTAAGTTCGTTCCAACGTTTCACTAAGCCGGCACTTATCGCACAGAATAGAAGAAAGGCTTACAAGTTTGCCTTCCATTATGTAGCTTGTGCTTCATGGAAAAAAATGAAACATGTCTGAAGTCGCCGTTGCGGATTTACTTTTCTTAATCGGTCAACTTACCCGTCGGCTGTGAGCTGTCTCAAATACGCGTGAATTGACATGGTCCCAGGTCGCTATTATGGGAAGACCATGACAACGACCGAGCTCTCTCGTGCCGAAGCGGTGAAGCCTCAATCGATGGGCGGAACCCTTGCATTCATGGAAAGGGAAGGGTTGGTCTATCGTAGCTCTCACTCAACAGATGGTCGACAAATCTTAGATCACGGGTATATAAATGAATATTTGGTAATACCCTAATTGGTTGAATATGATGTATAACGCCCGGTTTCAGGGTTCACTCATGGCCAGCGTTACCGTTCATTGTCCCCGT